>NZ_JBSGXB010000006.1:0-80110 GCF_053609185.1 Streptomyces sp. NPDC054956
CCCCAGGCCCAACGAGGGCCTGGGGACGGGGTCGTCGTCGGCGAGGTGCTCGCTCACGGACCATCTCGCCCCGTGGGCCGCGAGTTGGGCCCGCAGCTCCCCGGCCGACTGGACGGGCTCCTGGGACTGCTCCGACTGCTCCGGCATTCCGGCCCCCCAATGCAACCGTACGGATCCGAGCCCGGGGAGCGTCCACCCCGCCGAAGGGCACGTCAAGGGGGTCCGTACGGTCGCGCGGCGGCACGGCGGTCGCACGCCGTTCGCGCACGGGCGGGCGCCGCGGTGCGCCGTGGTGTGCCGCCGCGACCGCCGTTGCCGAGCCTCGGTTATTCGACGGGGAGCGGCACCGGGAGCGCCGGTGCCGGGACCGGCAGCTGGGGCAGTCCGGGCAGGCCGGCGCCGGTCAGCAGCGCGACGAGGGCGGCGACGAGGTCGGTCACCACGTCGGTGGCCTTGGCCTTGGCGTCCGTGGAGCAGCCGCAGGGGCCGGCGGCCTTGGTCAGGCCGTCCACGGAGGCCTTGAGCTTGTCGATGGCACCGGTGACCAGGTCGAGCGGACCCGCGGCCTTCCGCGCGGCCACGGGCAGCGCGACCGGCAGCTTCGGGGCGTCCACGGGGAGCTTGGGCGCGTCGAGCGGCAGCTTGGGCGCCTCGACGGGCAGCTTCGGCGCGTCCACCGGCAGCGGCGGCGCGTCGACGGGCAGCTTCGGCGCCTCCACCGGGGGAAGCGGCACGGGCAGCGGCGGCGCTTCCACCGGCAGCTTCGGCGGGTCCACCGGAAGCTTCGGCGCGTCCACCGGCGGGAGCGGCACGGGCAGGGCCGGGGCGGCCGGCAGGCTCTTCTTCAGCTCCGCGACCGCCGCGTCGATCTTCTCCTTGAAGGCGGCCAGGTCCGCTTCCGGCAGCTTGCCGTCGGGGGACTTCAGTACGGCCGCCAGCAGATCGGTGACGGGTTTGAGCAACCCGCCGACGGCGCCCAGCGACTGGACCTGGGCGAGCAGCGCCTCGGTGCCCGGGATGGCCTTCCCCGCCACCGCGGCCTGTGGCTTCGCGGACTCGGCGGAGGCCGATGCCAGGCCGGGGGACACGGCCAGCAGGCTGAGGCAGAGGGCGGCGGGGACGGTGTAGCGCGTGATGCGGTGCAACGGAACTCTCCTGTCGAGGGGGCCCGGAGGGGCCACGGCGGGGACACAACGGGGACAGCGCTGACATGGGACGTGTCCCCGCCCACTCACCGACACCCCGTCACCGACCGCAACCGGAAGCCTGGTTGCCGGCGCTGTGACACGCCGCGCAACTGGCGTACGTACGCCCCTGACCTGCCGAGATGCCGTCACCCTCGGGGTGTGCTGCACCCTCGTGAAGGGGTGGCCCCCGTCACCTCACGTCACAGTCCCCGCCCGGGCGGTGGAAGGTGATGAGCTGGCGCCCGCGGATCCCGCCCGCCGCCAGCCGCCAGTGCGCCCACGCCGCCTCCTGCGGCCGCAGGACGGCGGCCGTCCGGGGGGTCAGTACGCCCTCGCCCGCCAGCGCCGCCAGCTCGGACAGCGCGGAGCTGCGGAGCGGGTAGGCCAGTACGTCGGCCGAGAGCCGCCGGATGCCCCGCTCCATGGCGAGCTCCACGGGACGGCAGGTGACGAACTGTCCGCCGTCCCTGACCGCGCCGAGCGCGGGGGCCCCGATGACGGCCGCGTCGATCAGGGCGTCGACGCCCTCCGGGACGACCTTGCGGTAGTGGGCGGCGAGGTCCCGGCCGCGCGGCACGATCACGTCGACGCCGAGCCGCCGCAGCAGGGGTTCGTCCTCGGCGGCGGCCTCGGCGAACACCCGCAGCCCGCGGTGGACGGCCAGCTGCACGGCGAAGCCGCCCAGCGCGCCGCCCGCGCCGGTGACGGCCAGCGAGGACCTGCGGGGCAGCCGGAGCAGGTGCAGGGCCTGGTGGGCGGTGAGCCCGTTCAGCGGCAGCCCGGCCGCGCTGACCAGGTCGAGGCGCTCCGGCAGCAGGACCGCGTCCTCGACCGGGACGACGACGTACTCGGCCTGCGCCCCGCCCTGCGGACGGTACGGGTTGACGAAGGCCATCACCCGGTCGCCCAGCGCGAAGAGGGTGCCCGCCCCGGTGGCGTCGACCACCCCGGAGACGTCCATGCCGGGGACGTACGGGGGCTCCAGGTCCTCCAGGAACGCGGCGAGCTCGCCGGAGCGCAGCATCAGGTCGGCGGGGTTCACCGCGGCGGCCGTGACCCGGATGCGGAGTTCGCCCGGTCCCGGGTCCGGGATGTTCCGGTCGATGACTTCCAGTACGGACGGTTCACCGAAGTCCAGGATGGCGACTGCGCGCATGGTGAGGGGTACTTCCGTTTCTCTTCAGGACAAGGCTGCGGCGGCGCCGGGGGCGTGTCTTTCGGATCGGGCCCGGCCTGATCCGAAGGACACGCCCCAGGGGGCGGCGCGGAGCCGTTCAGCGCAGGGAGGGCAGGGCGAGCGGGGCGGGCGGGAGGGTGCCCGGCAGCTGCTGCCAGCCGTGGCACCGCGCGCGGTGGCGCATCTCCTCGTCGCCGCCGATCACCCCGGCCCGGCCGGTGAGTTCGAGGATCGGCAGGTCGGAGGAGTGGTCCCCGTACGCGGTGGAGTCGGCCAGGGAGACGCCGTGGTGCGCCGCCCAGACGCGCGCGGCGTCCGCCTTGGCCCGGCCGATCATCGGCAGGGCCACCTTCCCGGTGTACCGGCCGGCGAGGATCTCGGGCTCGGTGCACAGGACCGCGTCGGCGTCCAGCAGCCGGGCGAGGGGCGCGAGCGGGGCCGGGAAGGAGCCGGAGACGAGCACGATCCGGTCCCCGGCGTCCTGGTGGCGGCGCAGCGCGGTCACGGCGGGCTCGTGGAGGAAGTCCCCGGCCCGCAGTTCGGCGGCGAACCATTCCTCGGCGAGCGCGGCGACGCGTGCGGCGTCCTCGCCGGCGTAGCAGGCGAAGTGGGCCCGGTTGGTCTCGGTGCGGGCCGCGCCCGCGGCGGTCATGGCCCGCAGCCGCTGGCGCTCGTGCCGGTAGACGTGCGGGGGGTGCCCGTCGGCCGCCAGCCGGTACTCCAGGAACCGGAAGAGCGTCGTGGCGGTGGTCAGGGTCCCGTCGACGTCGAAGAACGCCGCACGGCGGATGGTGGTCAAGTGGGCTCCTCGGGTACGCGGGTGGCCGCGGCGGCCGGCGGTGAAGGGGACACCTACGGCCGCCGCGGCCGGTCTCGGGTCAGACTCGGGCTCCCTTGGCGGCGAGCAGACCCGCGGTCTCCTCGACGTTCCCGGTCTTGAGGATCTCGTCGTCGGTGACGTCGATCCGGAACACGTTCGACAGGTGCACGGCCAGCTCCAGCAGGACGAGGGAGTCGAACTCCATCTCCTCGTAGGCCGTCTGCGCGGTGGTGCCCTCGGGGGCCTCGAACTTGGTGCGCACGATGCCGAGCACGGCTTCGGCGAGGGCGGGGGCGGGGGCGGGGGCGGGGGCGGGGGCGGACTGGGACATGTTCACGTCCTTGCGGTGGTGGCGGTTCGGGGAAGTACGGGGTTCGCGCGCGGGTACGGGCCCTCGCGCGGGCCGGGGCGGCGGCGCGGCCGGGGCCCTCAGACGGCGGTGATGTCGGGCCAGGTCAGGGCGGCCGAGCCCCAGGTGACCCCGCCGCCGAAGGCGGTGAGCAGCAGCCGCTCCCCCGGGACGAGCGTCCCGGCGGACGCCGCGTCGGCCAGGGCGAGCGGGATCGAGGCGGCGGAGGTGTTGCCGACCTGGTCCAGGTTGACCACGGCCCGCTCGGCGGGGATGTCGAGCTGTTCGGCGACCGCGCGCAGGATGCGTACGTTGGCCTGGTGGCCGACCAAGTGGCCCACGGACTCCGTGGTCCAGCCGAGGCGCTCCAGGAGGGTCCGGGAGGAGCCGGTCATGTGCTGCACGGCCGAGGTGAAGACCTTGCGGCCCTGCATGGTGAAGTACTCCTCGCCCTCGCGCGGTGCGACCCCGCTGGAGCGCTGGCGCGACCCGCCGGCGGGGATGGAGATCAGCTCCCGCTGCGTGCCGTCGGAGCCCAGGTCGAAGCCGGCCAGTGCCCCCGGTTCGTCGGGGCTGCCCGCGCGCAGGACCACGGCGCCCGCGCCGTCTCCGAAGATGACGGACGTGGCCCGGTCCTCGGGGTTGAGGATGGTGGAGTAGGTCTCGGCGCCGATGACCAGGACGGCCCGGGCCCGGCCGGCGGCGATGGCGTTGGCCGCGGTCTCCAGCGCGTAGACGAAGCCGGAGCAGACGGCGCTGATGTCGTAGGCGGCGGCGTGGCCGAGCCCGAGGCGCGCGGCGACCTCCGGGGCGGTCGCCGGGCAGTTGAAGTCGGGGGTGGTGGTGGCGAGGACGACCAGGTCGATCGCGTCGCCGTCCGGGGAGATGTCCGCGGACTTCAGCGCGCGGTGGCCCGCCTCGACGGCGAGGTCTCCGGTGGAGGTCCCCGGATCGGCCCAGCGGCGGGTCCGTATCCCGGTACGGGTGGTGATCCATTCGTCGGTGGTGTCGAAGCGGTCGGCGAGTTCCTCGTTGGTGACTCGGCGGGGCGGCAGATAAGCACCGAGGCCCGCGAGTACGGCGGCCTTGGACATGACGGCTCCCCTCCCGGGGTGTGGGATCAACGGGTGGACTTCGGCTGTGCGGGTACGGCGCTCGGCGCGGGCTGTGCGGGTACCGCGGTCGGCGCGGGCTGTGCGGGCTGCGCGGGCAGCAGGTGGGCCACCGAGCAGCGCAGCCGGAGCCCGCCGAGGTCGGCGACGATGTCGGCCGAGCGCCAGGTGCCCTGCTTGGAGGGCAGCAACCGCGGCTCCTCCAGGCGTACTTCGAAGCGGCTGGAGGAACCGCCGGAGCCGGCGTCGGAGCCGGGCCCCGTCACGACCCCGGCCCCGGTCACGGGCTCGATCGACGTGCGCCGCATCCACAGGGTGTTGCTGGTGGCGCGGTCGACGCCGTCGAGCCCGTAGAGCAGTACCTGCCCCAGCTGCAGGGCGGAGACGAACAGGTCGATCGCCGTCGCCCGCGGGCCGCCGGGACCGGTGGAAGGGCCGCCGGAACCATCGGCCGGGCCGCCCGCCCCACCGGTGACCTCCGCCTCACCGGTGAGGGCCAGCTCGGCGGAGGCCGTGAGCCCGGCGACGTCCGCCTCGACCGCGGTGAGCAGCTGGCGGCGGCCGTGGTGGGAAGTGCCGAAGGGCGCGGTGTTCCACGGGCCGGGCAGCTCCTCGGCGCGGGCGTAACGCCCCTCGCCGCGCAGGGCGGTGGCCGATCCGTGGTGCCCGGCCTCGACGCGGACGGTCAGGAGTCCGATGCGGCACTCCAGGGTGGTGACCGCGATCCCGTCGGCCCGGACGGTCGACAGGTGGCGGCCGGACACCGGGAAGGTGTCCAGGCCGTCCTCCTGCGGCTGCCGGCCGGCCCTGATGGTCAGGGCGCGGACGGTGAACTGGCCGTCCGCCGCGGCACCGTGGGCGTGGGCCAGGTAGAGGCCCGTCAGCCGGGCGCCGAACAGCATGACGTCGATGGTGGACAGGTGGGGCCGCTGGCTGGTCTCGCCCTTGGTGGACCAGCCGCCGGGGATGTGGAGTCCGGCGGTGGCCTCGATCAGCCCGCCGTCCTCGTCGGGTGCGACGCGGATGTCGGTCAGGGAGTGGGTGACCCGCTTGAACCCCTCACCGAAGAATCGTTTCTCTCGTGCTCCGAGGAACTCGTCCACGGAACCGAGGGACAGCGGGGGGAGCGGTGTTGCCGTAGTCATAGAGTGTCCTTCGTATGACACCGGCTCCCCTTACGGAGCCGGGTGTTGACGGCGTCGGCGATGCCCCGGGAGTCCCCGCGAAAGGCATCCGGGCATCGCCGGCGTTCAGCACTTCAGCGCTTCGGCCCGCACCGGACCGTCAGGCGCGGCCGGACACCTCGGCCGGCGCACCGGCCGCGTCGCCGGCGGCGACCGGGTCGGCGGAGCCGGCCTGTTCCGCGGGCTTCTTCAGGTTCAGCACCACGAGCACCGTGAGCGCGATGCCGGCCGCGATGGCCCACGTTGCGGTGACCACGCCGTCGGTCAGCGCAGCCGTGTCGACCGCGCCCTCCCCGCCGGAGCCGCCCGCGACGGCGATCAGGACCGCGAGGCCGACGGCCCCGCCGATCTGCTGCCCCGTGGTGGCGATGCCCCCGCCGATGCCCTGGTCCTCGGCCCGCACACCGGTGGTGGCGGCGGCGTACATGGTGGTGAACACCATGCCCTGGCCCACCGAGAGCAGGACGAGGGAGGGCACGAGCACCGCGTAGGACACGTCCTCGGAGATCGACAGCGCCAGCGCGACGGTGCCGACGAGGCCCATGGCCAGCGAGACGAACAGGGTGGTGCGCACGCCGAGCTTGGTGGCGGACTTGCCGCCGATGATGGTGCCGATCAGCACGCTGCCGGACGGTACGACGAACGCGAAACCGGTGGCCCAGGCGCTGTACCCCTGTGCGACCTGCCAGAACTGGGTGAGGAAGTACGCCAGCGCGCCGAAGGTCGCCATGAACAGGAAGGTGATGACGGCGCCCGTGGACAGGTTGCGGTTGGAGAACAGCCGCAGCGGGACCATCGGCGCCTTCGACTTGCTCTCGATGGCGACGAACGCCACGAGCATGACGACCGCGACCGCCAGCGAGACCAGCACGCGGGCCGAGCCCCAGCCCGCGTCCGGGCCCTGGACCAGCGCGAACACCAGCAGGGTGGAGGCGAGGGTGCCGGTCAGCGCACCGGGCAGGTCGAAGGAGCCCGCTCCGGTGGAGCGGTCGGCCGGCAGCAGGGTGAAGGCGATGAACATCGCCCCGCCGGCCAGGATCACGTTGACGTAGAACACGGACGGCCAGCCGAACGCGTCCGTGAGCAGACCGCCGAGGATCGAGCCCAGCACCATGCCGGAGCCGCCCGCACCGCCCCACACCGAGAGGGCCTTGTTCCGCTCGGCCCCCTCCGCGAAGAGGGTGGTGACCAGCGACAGGGTGGCGGGGGCCAGGAAGGCGCCGCCGAGACCCTGGACCGCACGGGCCGCGATCAGCAGCCACTGGTCCTCGGCCAGGCCGCCGGCCAGCGAGGAGGCGGCGTAGAGGAACAGGCCGAGGATGAACATCCGCTTGCGGCCGAAGAGGTCCGTGGCCCGGCCGCCCAGCAGCAGGAAACCACCGAACGCGACCGCGTACGCGGACACGATCCACTGGAGGTTCTGCGCGCTGAAGCCGAGGCTTTCACCGATCTCCGGCAGCGAGACGAAGACGATGTTGTAGTCGATCGCGATGATCATCTGGGCGAACGCGAGCAGTCCGAGGACGGCTCCCAGACGACGCGGCTTGGTTGGCACGCTGGTGGGCACGCCGGTTCCCTTCGTTGGAACGGTCGGTGGGGAGGAGCGGTGGAGCGGGGGCGGGGAGGGAGCGGGAGGCGAGGGGGACCCTGCGCGGCTCAGTAGCGCATCGCGTAGGCGAGCTTGCGGCCGAAGGACTTCTGGCGCTGCGCCTCGTGGAAGCGGGCGTCGGCCTTGAGGTCCTCGATGTCCGCCTTGACCCGGCGCTCGGCCTCCTCGATGGCCTCCTCGATCGGGACCACCACGGGCAGGTCGAAGATCTTGACGATCTGCTCGATGCGGTCGGGGATCGGACCGCCGATGACCCGGTACGGGATCTCCATCTTGTCCAGCGCCTCGATGAGCAGGTCGTCCGAGAGCCGGCGGAACTTCTCCGACACCGGGCGGTGGCCGTCGGGCTCCATGTCGAACTCGACGGGGAGGTGGACGTACGCGTCGTAGATGCGCTTGGCACGGTCCCGGGTGATGTCGCCCAGGGTGTTGGTGTAGCGCTGGTAGAAGTGCTTGACCGGCACCCCCATGACCTTCTTGACGCCCCGCAGCCACCAGTCGGCGCCCGGGTTGATCCCCACGCGCATGCGGGCCTCGAAGTAGACCCACTCGTGGAAGACGCCGCCGTCGGAGATGAAGGCCTCGCCGCTGGACTCGTTGTGCACCCGCTCCTCGAAGCGGCGCAGCCCGAGCTTGACCAGCTCCATGGCGTTGAGCTCCATCACGGTCTTGCCCGGGACGAGGTCGACCAGGAGCTCGCGCGAGGTCTTCGCGTGCGTACGGGGGATACCGGTGGCGATGGACAGCGCCTCGGTCGTCGTGGACTTACCCGTGGAGTAGGTCCCGGATATGGCCAGTTTGAGCTTCGGATTGTCCTTGAAACTGGGAACTTCCATGGCGGGCATAGGGCGTTCGCTTCCTTCAGTTCGACGGTGCGGCGGCGAGCCGGACGGCCTCGCCGATGGTGGTGACGGGCTCGAACCCCAGCTGCTCGCGGGCCTGTTCCAGCCGCTCTTCCAGGCTTCCGGTGACCGTGATCACGGGCAGCGGCGAGGCGTGCAGCGCGGGCAGCAGGACGGCGTCGGAGAGCCGTCGGAAGTTCTCGTTGATCGGCCGGTTGTCCTCGGCGAGTTCGAACTCGACCGGCAGGTGCACGAAGGCGTCGTACGCCCCTTCGGCGTGCCGCCGGGCCAGCAGCCCGAACTCGTCCGCGACGTCCTCCAGTACGGCGGTCTCGGCCGAGCGGTGGCGGTCCGACAGCGGTACGTCCGTACCCGGGTAGGACCCGGCCAGCAGGCGCACCTTGGCGTAGACCCACTCGTGGACGACCGAGCCGTCCGAGATGAACCCGGCGGGCTCGCGGGCCTCGCCCAGCAGCCGCTCCGCGTACCGGTTGACGGTCAGCTGCAGGAGCTGGCCCGGGGTCCAGTTGTGGACGCTGCGGCCCTCGCCACCGATCGGCTCCCGCATCGGGGAGCCGTGCGTGCGCGGCAGACCGGTCAGGTGGGACAGGGCGGTGGAGAAGAGCGTCTTCCCCGAGCCGTAGGCACCGACGACCGCGATCCTCGTCGCGGGCGTCGCCATCAGCCGATCCTCTTGCGCAGGGCCTCGGTGTGCGGGAAGAGGTGGCGGTGCTCCACACTCCACTCGACCGATTCGGTGCCCCGGCGGGTGGTGCCGGAGAAGTGCGGTGCCACGTGGGTGGCGAGCAGTTCGTAGCTGCGCTTGGTCTTCTCGAAGGAGGCCCAGTTCACGGCGTAGCTGAGGAAGGTGCCGAAGCCGCCGGTGGTCTCCTGGAGCCGCTGGATCGCCTCGACGGCGTCCTCGACGGAGCCGACGATGGCGCGGCCCTGCTCGACCGCGGCCTCCAGCTCCTGGGACTCCTTGACCCCGGGGGTGACGACGTCCACCCCGACGGCCTCGCCCCAGTAGCCGTGCAGCCACTTGCCGAAGCCGGCGCGGGCGTCGCGGTAGGCCTCCTCGCGGGTCTCCGCGATGTACAGCGGCACCGCGATGCGCCAGTTCGCGCGGTCCACGCGCTGTCCGTGCTCCTCGGCGGACTCCTCGGCGTACTGCCACTGCCGGGCGAGGTCCACGGCCGGGTAGCCGGGCGGCGGGGCGCCGAAGGAGAGCAGGCCCAGCCCGTACTTGCCCGCGAGCTGGGGGCTGTTCGGGCTGCCGACGCTGGAGACGGCCATCTCGATCCCGGGCTTGCTGTACCGGGGCAGCTGCATCTTGGCGTCCTGCAGCGTGTACCAGTCGGTCTTCTCGGTGATCCGCTCCTCACCGTTGACCAGCTCGATGACGGCGGGGATGGCCTCGCGGGCCATCCGCTTGAGCTCGCCGAGGTCCAGCCCCAGCATGTGCGCGTCGTTGGGGGTGGCCCCGGGGCCGACGCCGAGGATGTAGCGGCCCCGGGTGAGGTGGTCCAGGAGGAGGGCGCGGGTCGCGACGTGGAACGGGTGGTGGAAGGGCAGCGTCACCACGCCGTTGGCGAGCTTGATCTGACGGGTGCGCTCGGCGGCGGCGGCGATCAGGGTCTCCGGGGCGCCGATCGACGGCCAGCCCAGCGAGTGGTGCTCGCCGAACCACGCCTCGTCGAAGTTCAGCTCGTCCAGGTGCTCGATGAGCTGGAGATCGCGGCGGATGGTCAGGTGGGGGTCCTGACCGGGTTCGTGGAGGGGCGAGAGGAAGGCTCCGAAGCCGGTGTGCACGGTTCTCCTTGTGGACGTACGGATGGTGGTGGGCGGTGGTGTGTGGTGCGGGGTGAGTGCGCCGGGGCTACTGGCGGATGCCGGTGGCGGCCGCCCGCGTGATCCGGTCCAGCAGCCGGTGGTGGCGCACGGCGTGGTCGAAGTCGGGGGCGGTGGAGGTGCCTTCGGTGAGGTCCGTCCACAGCTGTGCGTAGGCGTGGGCGACCACGGAGGCCGGCCCGGCCGGCCCGGGTACGAGGCGGTAGCGGTCGGGGACGGGCAGTTCCACGAGCTCGGTGCTCTTGCCGCGCGCGCCCCGGAGGGTGACCTGGCCGAACTGCAGGTGGCCCGAGTCCCCGGAGACGACCAGGTCGCCCTCGGTGCCGTTGATCTCCCAGAGCAGGTTCGTGGAGCGGGAGGAGCCGCCGCGGTAGTGCACGGAGGCCACCGCGCCGCTCTCCAGCACGCCCGTCACCGCGATCTGGTCCTCGGCGCTCTGCGGCAGGCCCTCGCCGGTCTCGGCGACGCGCACCAGCGGGCGGCGGGTCGCCGTCGTGGCGGTGACCTCGGCGAAGTCCGACAGGACCATGGTCAGCGCGTCCACGGTGTGGCCGAAGGGCACCGTCAGCATCGTCGCCCCGTTGGCGCGGTCCACGACGTACGCCGTACGCGAGGCGACGACCGGGCCCCAGCCGCCGCCCGAAGCGACCAGGCTGGTGGAGAGCACCTCCCCCACGTAGCCGTCGGCGACCAGGTCGCGCAGGTGGCGCACGACCGGCGCCGACCGGGCCTGCAGGCCCACGGCCGTACGGACCCCCCGCTCGCGGGCCAGGTCCGCGAGCTCCTCGGCCTCCGCGAGGCCGTTGCCGAGCGGCCACTCGCTGAGCACCGCCTTCCCGGCCTCCAGGGCCGGGACGATCAGCTCCCGGTGCTGCGGCACGCGGACCGCGACGACGACGAGGTCCACGTCCTCGTGGGCGGCCAGCTCGGCCGCGTCGGTGAAGGCCAGCGGTACGCCGAAGGCGGCGGCGGCCTTCTCGGCCGACTGCGGGGTGGAGGCGGACAGGGCCCGCAGTTCGAAGCCCTTCACGGCGCGCAGCGCCGGCAGGTGACCGCGCGCACCCCAGCCGCCGTCGGCGCTGAGGCCGACGATGCCGACGCCGATGGGCCGCTCGGAGGGGGTGGAAGGGGTGGGCGTGGGCATGCGGGTTCCTTTCGGGGGTCGCGCGGCGCGGGGTTCACGGGGGCACGGGGCAGGGTGAGGGGTGCCGGGGCGCGGGTGCCGGGGCGCCGGGTGCCGAGGCGCGGGGTGCCGAGGCGCCGGGCCGGAGCACGGGTATGCGGTACCGGGGGTACGGATGCGCGGCGCCGGGGTACGGATGCGCGGCGCCGGGGGACGCGTTGCGGCTACGAGGCCGCGTACCTGCCGTACAGGCCGCGGAAGAAGACCAGTGGCGAGCCGTCCTCGTCGCCGTCCAGGTGCCGGACGCGGGCTATGACCACGTCGTGGTCCCCGGCCGGGTACTCGGCCTCGACCACGCAGTCGAGCCAGCCGATGGCCCCGTCGAGCACGGGCATTCCACTGGGGGCGGGCGTCCACCGGACCCCGTCGAATTTGTCGGCACCGCTGGTGGCGAAGCGCGTGCTGAGCTCGCGCTGGCCCTCGCCGAGGATATTGACGCAGAACCGCCCGGCGGAACGGACTTGCGGCCAGCTGGTGCTCGTACGGGCCACGCAGAACAGAATGAGCGGCGGTTCCAGAGAAACCGCGGAAAAGGAATTCACGGCCAGTCCGACCGGGGCAGAATCACCCGCCCGCAAGGCGGTGACGGCCACTACTCCGGTGGTGAACCGGCCCAGTACGGACCGGAACTGCCGGGAATCCACGGACGGTGCGGGCGTCGCCGTTCCGGCGACGGCATTCATGCTCCGGCCCCCGTTCCCGGGCTGATTTCCCAACGGGGAAACTCGGGGAGAACGGTTAGAACGGCGAGAGCAGAGGGAGCGGAGGGAGCGGAGGGAGGAAAAGAGGCTGACGGACTGGTGAAGGGCGCCATGTGCGCAAGCGGCCTGGACATGTATCCAGCCTCGGGCCGGCCCGCCCCGCATACCAGTGCGTGCTCAACATATTGGTCACGCCAACATATTGAGCGCGACAACGGGCCCGCGCGGCCCGTCGCGCGACGTCAGGGCAGCGTCCGCCAGCGCGGACCCGCGCCGTCCGCGACCAGTTCGCCGAAGACCGCGCCGGCGAAGTGCCCGCCGAACCCGTACGTGCCGGGCCGGCCCAGTTCCTCCAGGACCCGCCGGCGGCTGCGTACCGCCCCCGCCGGGTCGGTGTCCGAGGCCACCCGCCACTCGGGGTGCGCCACCTGGAGGGGAGAGTGCAGCACGTCCCCGAAGACGATCAGGCGGGAGCCGCCCGAGGCGATCTCGTACGAGGTGTGGCCGGGGGTGTGGCCCGGCGTCGCCAGGACCCGTACCCCGGGGAAGACCTCGTCCCCGTCCGCCGCGGTCACGATCCGGCCGCGCAGCGCCCGCGCGGCCGTCTCCGGCACCGGCCGGCCGCGCCACTCCCCCTCGGAGGCGATGAAGTCGGCGTTCTCCAGGAGCAGCCCCGGGCCGCCCGGAGCCTCTGCGAAGGCCCAGCCGACGTGGTCGTCGTGGAGGTGGGTGAAGGCGACCGCGTCGATGGAGGCGAAGCCGCGGCCCACCGCGGCCAGGCTGTCCGGGAGCAGCCCGCCCTCGATCCTGCCGAGCGGGGGGATCGTCCGGTCGGCCGGGATCCGGGCCGGGCCGAAGCCGGTGTCGATGAGCAGCGCCCGGTCCCCGTGCTCGACCAGCAGCGCGCCGATCGAGCCGGTCAGGAACCCCTCGTCGTCGAGGTGGGAGCCCTTGTCCTCCCAGTACGCGGCGGGCGCCTCCGGGAACCAGGCCCGCGGGTCGAGCTGCACGTGTCCGTCCGGCAGGTACGTCAGCCGGTGCTCGCCGAGCCGCAGGGAGGGCAGGGCCGTCAGCTCCCCGGCGGGGTGCGCGGCGGAGTCCGGTACGGGGGTCACTGCGCCTCCCGCAGCAGGCGCAGGCGGGCGCCGAGGCCCAGGTGGGAGATCCTGCGCACGGCCGACTCGGTCCCGGTGCCCGGAGCGGGCAGGAAGACGGTCATGCGCACGGCTATCCGGGGCGTGAAGTCGAGCGTCGCCCGGGTGAAGTGCAGTTCGCCGACCCCCGGATGGTGCAGGAACTCCGGCCCGCACGAGTCCTCGATCACCTCGTGCCGGTCCCACAGCTCCGCGAAGAAACCGCTGGCCTCGCTCAGCTCGTCGACGAGGTCCTGGATGCCGGTGTCGTCGGCGTGCTGGCCGGCCTGACTGCGGAAGCGCGCCACGACGGAGGGGGCGTCCTCCTCCCAGCGCGGATAGGACTCGCGCACCCGGCCGCTGAGGAAGAACTCCCGCAGCACGTTGTACGGGCCGTCCTCGATGCCCAGCAGGACCTGCGCCGCGTCGTTCGCGACGATGATGTTCCAGCGGTGGTCCGAGATGTACGCCGGGTTGGGCAGCCAGTTCTCGACGAAGGGCTGGAGCTCCACGGAGGCCGGGGCCGACTCCGGGAGCGGGTAGTTGGCCTGGATCCCGGCGAGGTGGCGCAGGTACACCCGCTGGTTGTCGTTGAGCTGCAGGACCCGGGCCACGGAGTCGAGGACCTCGCCCGACACGTTCTCGGCGCGGCCCTGTTCGATCCAGGTGTACCAGGAGACGCCCACCCCGGCGAGCAGCGCGACTTCCTCCCGGCGCAATCCCGGGGTCCGCCGCTTTCCGGCGTCCGGGAGCCCCACTTGGAACGGAGTGACTTCGGCCCGGCGCGCCATGAGGAATTTACCGAGTTCGACGAGATGGGGAGAAGTGACACGAGGTGAAGAAGAAACTTTCCTCATGGACGAACAAGCCTTCCTGTCGATGCATACCTTGCTCTTGGGTCATGGATCGCATTTCCGCAAGATTCAGCAACATCGGTCGAAAACGGGGAGACTGGCCGGATCCGACGGCGCCGAACGGACGCTCAGTCGACACTGGGCCACTACGTCGGCCATCGGACTCCTCACCGGTCGGCTGCCGTTACCTTCGGACACACCCCGAGGAACGACAGCAGCGAAAGTAACTAGCAGGGCTACCGGTTTGCCAATGTAATCTCTCTCGTCCTCGCGCGGCTCAAAACGTTGGCCGGATCTGCCCTGATTCCGGCCCCCAGGTGCTGGACCCCAGGGCAATTCAGTCTTCATCTATTGGCCGGAAGTCGCCGATCGTCCTGTGGGCCCCGGACGCCCCCGGCCCGGCCCCTGCGCCCGCGGGCAGCGGCGGGCCCCGGCACTCCGCGACACCCCGCTACGAGACTCCAACGAGCCGGACCTTCCTCCCCATTCCCCCCGGGAAGGGCTCGTCGGCGCCCCGTTAGGCTGACCCGCATGGATGGGTGGATAGCGCCGAGCTCCATCGAGCGGGAGCTCTACGGGGCCAAGACGCGCGGCGACTGGCCGGGATACCTCGACGCCCTGGCGCGCAGCGAGCTGTTCATGCCGCAGTTCCGCGCGCACGTCGACGCCGAGCCCACGCAGGCCCGCTTCCACCCCGCTCCCGACGGCCGCAGCCTGGCCGTCTACACGCGCGGCATGCTGCCCGTCCCCGACCCGCACACCGTGTACGTGCGCCAGTCCCTCGCCTGGTTCGCCGAGGCCTGGGACTCCGCGGACCCGCCCCACCTCGCCGTGAACCCCGGCTCCCCCGCCGAGGCCTACCTGACCACCACCCCCGCCGACCGGGCCCGCTGGCGCGCGCACTGGGACGCCGTCGCCCCGGCCTGGGGGCTCGCCTCCGGCGCCGTGCACACCCTGCACACCGGCGGGCCGCTGCACGGGCCCGTCGCGCACGGACTGGCCGTCGGGGCCCATCTCGCCGTCTCCAACGGGGAATTCTGGAACGCACTGGCCTACCACGGCAACGGCTACACCCGGGAGCGCGAACGCCTGCGCAAGGCCTGGGGCATCACCACCCCCGAGGGCTGGCACGACGTCCTGCGCCGGATGCTCGCCGCCGAGATCGTCAGCCCCGTCTGGGAGTTCGCGCTGCGGGTGCGCCGCGTCCTCGCCTCCGACTTCGCCGGCCCGGTCGACGTCGAGCACTGGCGGCACGCGGCGGCCTCCAGCCTGCGCCACAGCGCCGAGCGGGCCGCCGAACCGCAGCTCACCCCCGAGGGGGTCACCGTCGCCGAGCCCCGTCCCACCGCCGAGGTGGAGGGCGAGGTCGCCGGGGTGCAGCGGCTGATCGGCCGGATCGCCCGCTACGAGCAGCGCTTCCGCGCCGACGGGCTGCTCCCCGAAGGGGGCTGGGTCCGCTCCGTCGAGGGCTGGGACTACGGCCGGGCCTCGCAGATGGCCCGCTGGGGCGTGGGCACCCGCTACGGCACGCTCGCCGACGCCGAACGCGGCGTACTGCGCGCCGGGGAGGCGGCCCGCGGGACGTACCGCTCGTGGGAGGAGTTCTCCGCCGGGTACGCGCTGGGCCGGTGCCTGCACTTCGACGAGGAGGAGTTCGGGGAGTGGTACGCGGGGGCCCTGGCCACCCACCTCACCCTGACCACCGACCCGGCGGGCCCCTGGCGCAACATCCCCTGGCGGGAGCGGGCGGACTTGCCGTAATCGGCTCGGGGCGGCGGGAAATCCCGTACGGGTGCTCGTACCCGGCGATTACCGTGACGGGCATGACTCTCGAACTGAACGACACGGTACGCAAGTTGCTCGACGCCCCGCACCCGGCGGTGCTGGCGACGCTGAACGCCGACGGCAGCCCGCAGAGTTCGGTGGTGTGGGTGACCCGCGACGGGGACGACGTCCTGATCTCCACGGAGCGCGGGCGCGTCAAGGAGCGCAACATAGCGCGGGATTCCCGGATCGGCCTGACCGTCTTCGACCTGGCCAACCCCTACCTCTACGCCGAGATCCGCGGCACCGCCACCGTCACCGAGGACACCGGCCGGGCCGTCGCCGTGCGGATCGCGTCGGAGTACGTCGGCCCGGAGGCGGCCCGCGAGTACGCGGACGCCCCGGCCGAGCAGGTCCGCGTGGTCCTCCGCGTCACCCCGACGAAGGTCCTGGGCAACGCGGCGAAGGCCGGCGTGGATCGGGACTGATAATCCTGAACCGGGCTTCAGGCTGCCGGAATCCCCCACCGGCTACGGCAGCTGCGCCCGGATCCGCGACCACGCGTCGACCGTCCGCGCCAAGGGGTCGGTGGCGGCCAGGTGGGGGCGGGCCGGGGCCATGCACGGGATCAGGTTCTTGATGCGGCGCAGGCACAGGATGGCGGGGCGCGGCAGGTCCCGCCAGGCGCGGGCCTGCGCGGCCGCCTGGGCCGGCGTCAGCTCGAAGCGGGCCAGCACGTCGCGGCAGAGCGCGGCGGGGTCGCGGTCGGGGTCGCCCTGCGCGCCCGGGCCGAAGCGCTGGATCAAGTAGGAGCGTACGTACGGCTGTTCCTCGGGCCGGCCCGCCCGGTCGATCGCGGCCAGCGCGATCCGCCCCCAGCGCAGCCGCACCCCGTCGGGCAGGGCCTCGTCCTGCATCCTGGCGGTCGCCAGCGCCCGCAGCGGGCCCGGATGCGGCTCCTCCAGCAGCGAGGGCCCGGTGGCCAGCCACGCCTCCACTTCCGCCAGCGCGTGCCCCTCCGGCGGTACGTACGTCAGCACCTGCCCCCGGGCGAGCAGCGCGACCACCGCCCCCGTGAGGTGGGCCCGGCCCGTGTGCCCCGCGTCGAGGAACTCCACCGCGCGCCCGTACCGCTCGATGCGCCGCAGCCCGAGCCTGAGCTCCCCGACCGCGTAGACCTGCCCGGCCCGCGCGGCCCCGCCGACGCACCGCACCACGCACACGCCGCCCGTGGCATCGGCCGCCTCGACGGCATACACCTGCAACTCGGCGATGGACACCTGCCCCACCCCTCTCCCGGCCCGGGAGGCTACCGCCTCCCGGGGCCGGCGGGCGCCCCGTGTCCGCGAACGGACCGCCGGCCGGCCGGGGTCAGGAGTCCGAGGAGGGTTCCATGACCAGGCGGATCTCGGTGATCTCGTAGCCGGCGCGGGTGAAGGCGGCGGCCATCGGGGCGTTCACCGTGTCCGTGGTGGCGGTGATGCGGTCGGCGCCCTCTCCGGCGTGGAAGCGGGTGATCTCGGCGAGGATCTCGTCGATCAGGCCCTTGCCGCGCTGCTCGGGGACCACGCCGAGGTAGCCGACGTTGCGGTGGTACGGGGTCGCGGAGGGGATCGCCATGCCGGCGAGGGTGCCGTCCGGGAGCTCGGCCAGCCGCCACCAGGAGCGCTCTCCGGGGCAGTCGGTGTAGAACTCGATGTCGTCGCGCGCCAGTTCCTCGGCGTCGATCGTGCGCAGCTCGTTCTGCGTGTGCAGGTCCAGGCTGCCCTGCGAGAGGCGGACGAAGACGTCGAGGAACTCCTCGTCGGTGCCCTCGCGGAAGACGAGCCGGCCGGTGGGCTCCGCGGTCCCGGCGGCCGGGGTCCATTCGAAGCGCAGCCGTTCGATCTCGCGGCTCAGGCCGGCCTCGGCGGCGGCCTTCTGCCGCCAGGCGACGGCGTCGGCCAGGCCGTCCGGGCTGGTGCGCCAGTCGCGGGGCAGGGAGATGTTGTAGTCCGGGAACTTGCCGAAGGCGGCGTGCCCGGCGGCGAGCAGGCCGGCGGCGACGGCGGCCGGATCGGCGACGTTCTCGCGTACCTGGAGGCAGTCGAGCGCGACGGGACGTTCGCTGTCCGCGCGGCCCCACCACAGGGCGCGGGCCAGGATCTCGCCGTCCTCGTCCTCGGCGATCCAGGTCCACTCGGGGCGCATCCGGTTCGCCGCGAGCTCCTCGCGGATCTTCTCGGGGGTGAGGGCGGGGACGGGGCCGTCGGCCGGGTAGGCGAGGGCGCGGTCCAGGTCGGTGGGGTCTGCTGTGGCAGCGCGGAAGTGCATGGGCCGATGATCACACCGGATGGGGACGTTCCCCACAGCATTTCCGCACGTCAGAGGCGGTTCGATACGAAATCCCGGCCTCCGGGCGAGATGCCCGGAGGCCGGAACCGGGCCGTCAGGACCAGGTGATCAGACGGCGGGGGTGCTCCAGGACGGCGGCGATGTCCGCGAGGAAGCGGGAGCCGAGTTCGCCGTCGATGAGGCGGTGGTCGAAGGACAGCGCCAGGGTGGTGACCTGACGGGCCTTGACCTTGCCCTTGTGGACCCACGGCTGGAGCTTGATCGCGCCGACCGCGAGGATCGCGGACTCGCCGGGGTTCAGGATGGGCGTGCCGGTGTCGACGCCGAAGACGCCCACGTTGGTGATGGTGAGGGTGCCGTTCTGCATGTCGGCCGGGGAGGTCTTGCCCTCGCGGGCCGTGCCGACCAGCGCGGACAGTGCCTCGGACAGCTCGGGGAGCGTCTTGGCGTGGGCGTCCTTGATGTTCGGGACGATCAGACCCCGGGGCGTGGCCGCCGCGATGCCCAGGTTGACGTAGTGCTTGAGCACGATCTCCTGGTTCGCCTCGTCCCACGAGGCGTTGACCTCGGGATTGCGGCGGACGGCCACGAGGACGGCCTTGGCGATCAGGAGCAGCGGGTTGATCCGGAGCCCCGCGAGGTCCGGGTCCGCCTTGAGCTCCTGGACCAGCTTCATCGTGCGGGTCACGTCGAAGGTGATGAACTCGGTGACGTGCGGCGCGGTGAAGGCGGAGCCGACCATGGCCTGGGCGGTGACCTTGCGGACGCCCTTGACCGGGATACGGGTCTCCCGTGCGGCCGTCTCGGCCGCCGGGGCCGCCTGGACCGGAGCCGGGGCGGCCGCCTCGGCCGGAGCCGCCACCACGACCGGAGCCGGAGCCTGCGGGGCGATCGCCGCGGCGGCCGCCGCGTGGACGTCCTCGCGGGTCACGATCCCGCCGTCGCCTGTCGGGACCACGGTGGCCAGGTCGATGCCGAGGTCCTTGGCGAGCTTGCGCACCGGCGGCTTCGCCAGCGCCCTGGCACCGCCGGCGCCCGTGCCGTTCTGCGCCGGCACCACGACGGCGGGCGCGACGGGAGCGGCCGGGGCCGCGGGGGCCACCGGGGCCGCCTGGGCGACGCCGGTGCCGTTCTGCGCGGCGACCGCCGGCTGCGGCGCGGCCTTGCGCGGGCGGCGCTTCGTGGAGGCGGTGGAGACCCCGTAGCCGACCAGGACGGGCTGGCGGGCCTCGGGGGCGGCCGGGGCCTCCGGCGCCGCCTCGGCGGCCGCGGGGGCTGCGGCGACGGCCGCGGCCGGAGCCTCGTCCGCCGGACCGGTCTGCACGGAGATGATGACCTGGCCGACGTCGACGGTCACGCCCTCCTCGAAGAGGAGCGCGTGCACGACGCCGTCGAAGGGGATCGGCAGCTCGACGGCCGCCTTCGCCGTCTCGACCTCGCAGACGACCTGGCCGTCGGTGACGGTGTCACCGGGCTGGACGTACCACTTGAGGATCTCGGCCTCGGTGAGGCCCTCGCCCACATCGGGCATCTTGAATTCGCGGATGGTCACAGGGCTCTCCTCAGTACGCCAGCGAGCGGTCGACTGCGTCGAGCACCCTGTCCAGGCCCGGCAGGTACTCGTCCTCCAGGCGGGCCGGCGGATACGGGGCGTGGTAGCCGCCCACCCGCAGCACGGGGGCCTCCAGGTGGTAGAAGCACCGCTCCGTGATGCGAGCGGCGATCTCCGAACCCACGCCGAGGAACACCGGTGCCTCGTGGACGACCACGAGCCGGCGGGTGCGCTCCACCGAGGCCTGCAGCCCGTCGAAGTCGATCGGGGACATCGAGCGCAGGTCCACGACCTCCACCGACTTGCCCTCCTCGGCGGCGGCCGCGGCCGCCTCCAGGCACACCTTCACCATGGGGCCGTAGGCCGCCAGGGTGATGTCGGTGCCCGAGCGCGCCACCCGCGAGCCGTGCAGCGCGTCCGGGATGGCCTCGACGTCGACCTCGCCCTTGTCCCAGTAGCGGCGCTTCGGCTCGAAGAAGATCACCGGGTCGTCGCTGAGGATCGCCTGCTGGAGCATCCAGTAGGCGTCGCTGGCGTTGGACGGGGAGACCACCTTCAGGCCCGGGACGTGCGCGAACAGCGTCTCCGGGGACTCCGAGTGGTGCTCCACCGCGCCGATGCCGCCGGCGTAGGGGATGCGGATGACGACCGGCATCTTGATCTTGCCGAGCGAACGCGCGTGCATCTTGGCGAGCTGCGTGACGATCTGGTCGTACGCGGGGAAGACGAACCCGTCGAACTGGATCTCCACGACCGGCCGGTACCCGCGCAGGGCCAGGCCGATCGCGGTGCCGACGATGCCCGACTCGGCGAGCGGGGTGTCGATGACCCGCTCCTCGCCGAAGTCCTTCTGCAGTCCGTCGGTGATGCGGAAGACGCCGCCGAGCTTGCCGACGTCCTCACCCATGATCAGAACCTTCGGGTCCTGCTCCAGGGCCTTGCGGAGCGAATCGTTGAGCGCCTTCGCGATGGTGAGCTTCTGTACGGCCATGACGGTCACTCCCCGCCTTCGAAGGACGCGAGGTAGGCGGCGAACTGCGCGCGCTCCTCGTCGACGAGCGCGTGCCCGTCCGCGTAGACGTTCTCGAAGATCGCCATGGTGTCCGGGTCGGGCATCGAGCGCACGACCTCGCGCACCCGCTTGCCGAGTGCCTCGCTCTCCACCTCGAGCTGCTCGAAGTACGCCTCGTCGGCGCCCCCGGTGGCCAGCAGGTGGGCCTTCAGGCGCAGGATCGGGTCCTTGGCCTCCCAGGCCGCCGTCTCCTCGTCGCGCCGGTACTTCGTCGGGTCGTCGGAGGTGGTGTGCGCGCCCATGCGGTACGTGAACGCCTCGACCAGCGTGGGGCCCTCGCCCCGGCGGGCCCGCTCCAGCGCCCAGCGGGTCACCGCGAGGCAGGCCAGTACGTCGTTGCCGTCCACCCGGACGCCCGGGAAGCCGAAGCCCTGCGCGCGCTGGTAGAGCGGCACGCGCATCTGGCGCTCGGTCGGCTCGGAGATCGCCCACTGGTTGTTCTGGCAGAAGAACACCACGGGCGAGTTGTAGACGGCCGAGAAGGTGAAGGCCTCCGCGACGTCGCCCTGGCTGGACGCGCCGTCGCCGAAGTAGGCGATGACGGCCGAGTCGGCGCCGTCCTTGGCCACGCCCATGGCGTACCCGGTCGCGTGCAGCGTCTGGGAGCCGATGACGATCGTGTACAGGTGGAAGTTGTTGGTGGTCGGGTCCCAGCCACCGTGGTTCACGCCGCGGAACATGCCGAGGAGGTTGGTCGGGTCGACCCCGCGGCACCAGGCCACGCCGTGCTCGCGGTAGGTCGGGAAGACGTAGTCGTCGTCGCGCAGCGCCCGGCCGGAGCCGATCTGCGCGGCTTCCTGCCCGAGGAGCGAGGCCCACAGGCCCAGCTCGCCCTGGCGCTGCAGGGCGGTCGCCTCGCCGTCGAAACGGCGGGTCATGACCATGTCGCGGTACAGATCGCGCAGGTCGTCGGTGGTGATGTCGGCGACGAAGGGCGCGAATTCCGCGATGTCGGGATGGTCCGCGACCTCGACCCGCTCCCCTTCAGGCGTCAGCAGCTGTACGAGCTGGGGCTCGGCGTCATGCGTCTTCGCGGTGGCAGCGGCGGGCTTGGCGGCGCTTGCCGCGCCGGCCGGCCGCTTGGCGCCGCTGCTGCGTCGCGGCTTGCGCGCGGCAGTGCTCTCCACGGTCACGATTGCTCCTCCGTCGGTCCGGCACCCGGGTTCTCCGGGGTCCAGTGCGGCTCACCTGGATCTCCGCCCGCGCACGGGGTGGGTGCGCTTCGGGTGTGGGATTCAGGCGTGACAGGTGCCCCGGCGAGTGCCCTGCGCAATGCACGTTACCCAGTGCGTCGCATAACTGCGAAACCCCTCTTGACCTGCGATTTTGCTTGGATTTCCAAGTAAATCGACTGAAGCGGGAACAACCACTGGTCACAGCCTTGCAGGGGGCCGGAACAACGGCACGTTATCCCGGCCTTCACCGGCAGGGAAGAGTTTGAGTGTTTGAATCCTCGACCCCTTGTACGACGCGTGCGCGCCACGTGGTCCACCCCGACGGCGGCGACATGTCGCCTTGCTCCGATTGCGCCCGCTCCGCCCTCAAAAACGCCCCTTAGGGCAGTTCGACGCTAGGATGGACGCAGAAAGGGGCCATCTTCTTGACACGAGTGGCTCTTTTCTGCTGAGTCGCCGCCGGTGGTCATCCGGGGACGCACAACCACTCGGACGGGTAGTCGATGAGCGCACAAGACGGTCAGGCAAAGATCAAGGTTTTCCTCCTGGACGACCACGAGGTGGTCCGGCGGGGCGTACACGAGCTGCTGTCGATGGAAGCCGACATCGAGGTCGTCGGCGAGGCCGGAACGGCCGCCGACGCACTGGTCCGCATCCCCGCCACCCGCCCGGACGTGGCCGTGCTCGACGTCCGGCTGCCCGACGGCAGCGGCGTGGAGGTCTGCCGCGAGGTCCGCTCGCAGAACGAGGACATCAAGTGCCTGATGCTCACCTCGTTCGCCGACGACGAGGCCCTCTTCGACGCGATCATGGCCGGGGCCTCGGGCTACGTGCTCAAGGCGATCCGCGGCAATGAGCTGCTCAACGCCGTACGGGACGTCGCGGCCGGCAAGTCCCTGCTGGACCCCGTCGCCACCGCCCGGGTGCTGGAGCGGCTGCGCGACGGCAAGAACGGCAAGGGCGACGACCGGCTCTCCAACCTCACCGAGCAGGAGCGCAAGATCCTCGACCTGATCGGCGAGGGCCTGACGAACCGCGTGATCGGCGAGCGGCTGCACCTGGCCGAGAAGACCATCAAGAACTACGTCTCCAGCCTGCTCTCCAAGCTGGGCATGGAGCGCCGCTCGCAGGCCGCGGCGTACGTGGCCCGCCTGCAGGCGGAGAAGCGGAACTGAACCCTCCGCAGTAACGCAGCGTGACGCCCCGTGGCCGTGTAATTCCACGGGGCGTTCTGTTTAATTCAGGACCAACGTCCTCGATGTGCGGGGCGGGCTCCTCTTTTCCGGCACCGTGTCGGTACCGGACAGTGGGTGACATGTCCCCAGAGGAACTCCACGCCATCGAACTGCTGCGCCGGGTGCCGTACGGCCGAGTCGCCACCAGCATGCGCGCGCTGCCCTTCCTCGCCCTCGCCCGCCACATCGTGGTGAACGGCAAGGTCGTCCTGAGAATGCACGCCGGTTTCGGCTACCACCAGGCCTGCAATGGCAGCGTGGTCTCCTACGGCGCCGACAACTTCAATTCCCAGGACCCCCAGTTGTGGTCGGTGCAGTTCACGGGCACCGCCAACATCGTCGAACCCACCAATGCCGAACTGGAACTCTTCGGTCCCGGTCCGCACTTCGTGGACGGCGCGGTATTCGACCCCGTGTACATGCGGATCGAGCCCCAGCTCGTCACCGTGCACACCCTCGCGGGGAATCTGGACCGGCAGTACCAGCACGCGCTCTGAGGGACCTCGGTCCCGAAGCGGACGGCCCGGTGGCCACGTCATTGACGTGACCACCGGGCCGTTCGCATTACTCAGGGTTACCCGCCGGGGCCGCCGGTCAGTTGCCGTCGTTGCGCTCGGGGGTGGGAGTGGGAGTCGGCGTCGGGGTCGGCGTCGGCGTCGGGCTCGGCGACTTCGACTTCGACGGGGTCTGACTCGGGGTCTGCGACGGGGTGTACGACGGCGACCAGCTCGGCGTGTACTTGCTGCGGCTCGGCGACGGCGAGTTGTCGTACGTGTGCGACTGCTCCGACCGCGAGGGCGTGTTCGACGGGGACGGGCTGCTCGAGCCGCCGCTCGACGAGGGGGACGTGACCGGCGCGTTCTTGTTCGGGTCCTCGCCCTTGCCGCCGATCCCCTGCATCGCGTACGCCACGCCGCCCGCGACCGCGAGGACCGCGAGGACGGCGAACAGCCACAGCTTCCAGCGGCCGCCGCCGGGGCGGTCGTCGTAACCGTCGTAGCCGTCGTACCCGCCGTTGCCGCCGTGGCCGTTCCCGCCGCCGCCGGGGAACGCGGAGCCGTCGTCCGGATTCAGCGGCGGCACCATCGCCTGCTGGAACTGCGAGGTCGAGGCGTGCGCGCCGTACTGCGGCTGGCCGTGGCCGCCGCCGGGCATCGGCATCGCCGTGGTCTGCTGGGGGCCGCGACCGTGCGGCAGCGCCATGGTGACCGGGCCGGTGTTCCAGGTGCCGGTGTTCGGCCCCTGGTCGTGCAGCATCTGCAGGGCGTACTGGACCAGCCCGCGCATCTCCTCGGCGCTCTGGAACCGGTCGTCCGGGTCCTTGGCCAGCGAGCGCATGACGAGACCGTCGAGCTCCTGCGGGATGGAATGGCCCTCCGGCAGCTGCGAGGGCGGTACCGGCGCGTCCTGGACGTGCTGGTAGACCACCGACAGCGGGGTCTCCCCGGTGAACGGGGGCCGCAGCGCGAGGAGTTCGTAGAGCAGGCAGCCGGTCGCGTAGAGGTCGCTGCGGTGGTCCACGGCCTTGCCGAGGGCCTGTTCCGGCGACAGGTACTGCGGGGTGCCCATGACCATGCCGGTCTGAGTCATCGTCGACTGCGCGCCGTGCAGGGCGCGCGCGATGCCGAAGTCCATCACCTTGACCGCGCCCGTGTCCGTGATGATCACGTTGGCGGGCTTGATGTCCCGGTGCACGATGCCGTGCTGGTGCGAGTACGCGAGCGCCTCGAGCACGCCGGAGACGATGATCAGCGCCTGGTCGGGGCCCGGGGCCTCCGCGCTGATCAGCAGGTCGCGGATGGTGCGGCCCTCGACCAGCTCCATGACGATGTACGGAACGGTGCTGGGGCCGACCCGGTCCTCGCCCGAGTCGTACACGGCGACGACGGCGTGGTGGTTGAGGCCGGCGACCGACTGCGCCTCGCGCGTGAAGCGGGCCTTGGACACCGGGTCCTCGGCGAGGTCGGGGCGCAGGAGTTTGACGGCCACGGTCCGGCCCAGGCGCACGTCCTCGGCGGCGAACACCTCGGCCATGCCGCCGCGTCCCAGACGGTGGGTCAGCCGGTAACGGCCGTCTCCCACCAGGCCACCCGCGCCCCAGTGCTCAGGACCTTCGGCCATCCCGGCGCCGCTTCCCTCGGGTTCGGGTGCCATCAGTCCTCGCCGTCGTCTGTCTCGGCCGCCGCTCAGCGGTAGGTCCTCGTCGTGTGCTCCGATGAACGCTACAGCCTCGCAACCGGTCGCCGTTCGGACAAGGAGCCCGGGTGCACGTGTGGTCACGGAACGGGCACCCGGCTTGACGTGTGCTTGACCTCCGGCAGACTGAGCGCCACGCGCTCAGCCGGACGCGTGGGGACACATCCCGAGGGGAAGCAACAGTCATGAGCCAGGACGGCACTCAGGGCCAATACGCGGGCGGCTCTCTGGCCGGTGGCCGTTACCAGCTAAGGGATCTGCTCGGTGAGGGCGGAATGGCCTCCGTTTACCTCGCCTACGACTCCGCGCTCGACCGGCAGGTCGCGATCAAGACGCTGCACAGCGAGCTCGGACGCGAGCAGTCCTTCCGCGAGCGCTTCCGCCGCGAGGCGCAGGCTGTAGCGAAACTGTCGCACACGAACATCGTCTCGGTCTTCGACACCGGCGAGGGCGTGGTCACCTTCGCCGATCCCGGCAAGGACGACGGCGCGGTCATGCCGTACATCGTCATGGAGTTCGTCGAGGGCCAGCCGCTCGGCTCCGTCCTGGACGGCGACATCCGGCAGTACGGGGCCATGCCGGCCGACAAGGCGCTGAAGGTGACGGCCGACGTGCTGGCCGCCCTGGAGAGCAGCCACGAGATGGGGCTGGTCCACCGCGACATCAAGCCGGGCAACGTCATGATGACGCGCCGCGGCGTGGTCAAGGTGATGGACTTCGGCATCGCGCGGGCCATGCAGTCGGGGGTCACCTCGATGACGCAGACCGGCATGGTCGTCGGCACCCCGCAGTACCTCTCCCCCGAGCAGGCGCTCGGCCGGGCCGTGGACGCCCGCTCCGACCTGTACTCGGTCGGCATCATGCTCTTCGAGCTGCTGACCGGCCGGGTCCCCTTCGTCGCGGACTCGGCGCTGGGCATGGCCTACGCCCACGTGCAGGAGGAGCCGGTCGCCCCGTCCTCCATCAACCGCTCGGTGACCCCGGCGATGGACGCGCTGGTGGCGCGGGCCCTGAAGAAGAACCCGAACGAGCGTTTCCCCACGGCGGCGGCCATGCTCGACGAGGTCGCGCGGGTGATGGGCGCCGGGCAGACCGGGGCCCCGGTCATCGTCCCCGGCTCGCACCCGACCAACAGCGGCGCCGGGCTCGGCTCGGCCGTGTTCCCGCCGGTGGACTCCGGGGTCCAGGGGGCGCCGCAGTCGGTGCAGCAGCCGTACCAGG
Source organism: Streptomyces sp. NPDC054956 (assembly GCF_053609185.1). NCBI lineage: Bacteria > Bacillati > Actinomycetota > Actinomycetes > Kitasatosporales > Streptomycetaceae > Streptomyces > Streptomyces sp. NPDC054956. The sequence continues at coordinate 26,552 of NZ_JBSGXB010000006.1, forward strand.
CCCACCAGACCCCGGCGCCCTCCCCGTACGCGCCGACCCCGCCGCCGGTACAGGGCTCGTACGGGTACCCGCATCAGCAGGCGCAGACGCCGGCTCCGCAGCCGTACGCGGCCCAGACGCCGCCGCCGTACACCATCGCGCCGCAGACCGCGCAGAGCCCGGCGCCGGCCGGGAAGAAGAACACCCCGGTCATCGTGGGCGCCATCGTGGTCGCGCTGGTGGCCATCGGCGGGCTGGTCGCCGTACTGAACATGGGCGACAAGGACAAGGACGAGGCCGGGCCGTCGAGCCCGAGCTCCTCGGCTTCCGCTTCGGCGAAGGGGCACAAGGGGCCGGACCTCTCGCGCACCATCGAGGACAAGAAGTGCAAGGAGCCCCAGAAGGCCTACAACGACGCCACCAAGGTGCGGGCGCCCGACTTCCGGTACATGAACCAGGTCTCGGTGAAGGCGTGCATCCGGGCCGGCGGCTGGAAGTACGACGAGAAGCCCAAGGACGAGGCGGTCTACGGCGAGGGGACCGTCATCGACCAGCAGCCGGCCGGCGGCACCGACATCGACCCGAAGAACACGACCTTCACCCTGTTCATCTCCACGGGCGACCCGGAGTGACGGGGGCCGGTGACGGCCGGTAGGTGACAGCGGGGGTGAGGGGCGCCGGTGACGGCCGGCCCGTCACCCCGGGCCGGTGACACGGAGTGGTGACGCGGGGTTCGCCCGGCGGGTTCCGGTTCTGGTACATACGCGCAGGACACACCCGCCGCACCCCCGGGAGTCCCCTTGCGCAACCTGCTCCGCGTCCTGACCGGCACCGCCGCCGCGGTGGCGGCCGGTCTGCTCGCCGTCTCGCCCGCCTCGGCGGCCGGTCCCTCCTCCAGCTGCGACACCACCGGCGCCTACGGCAGCGCCGACTGGGACTGGCTGGACGGCTCCTGGATCATCCACGTCACCCTCACGTCCGTGGACACGGCCGACGACGCCCGCGTCGCGGGGGTCCGGCTCTACACCCTGGACGCGGCCGGCCACTCGCACGAATGGCCATGGCGCTTCAACAAGGGCGGGGCCGGGTCCAGCCGCACCTGGAAGACGGACCTGCGGGACGAGCGGGGCATCGTGCGCGTCGGAGTGGAGGCCGCGGCGTTCAACGACGCGGGCTACCGGACCCTGTGCGGTTCCGGTTCCGTGCGCAACCCGTACCTCTGAGCGTCGGGCCCGACCGGGTCCTGCCGGGCCCGCACGGACCCGCACGGGCCCGCACGGACCCGCCCGAAGGGGCCGTCCCACCCGGCCGTCCCACCCGGCCGGCCCTACCCGGCGTCTCGTACGGCCCGTACGGGATGCCGGTTATGTCCTGTTATGCAAATCTGAGTGCGTGACATACGCCCGCGCGCTGCGCTGGACCGCCGGGGCAGCGATGGTGACCGCCACGCTGCTGATCACGGCGCCCGCACACGCCGCGTCCGCGGCCGACTCGGCGGGCCAGGTCTTCGAGGAACTCGCCGGGAGCCCCGCCGGCGCCGGCCGGGAACGGCCCGGGTTGCCGGTGGCCGAGCCCGCCAATCCCGAGGCCGTGCTCGTCTCGCACCCCGTCCCGGTGCGCCCGCGGACCGAGCCCGTCCAGGCCGAGCCCCTGATCCCGGCCGCGCCGGCGGTGGCCGGCTCGCTCGGCACCGAGCCGAACGAGCGCGCCGCCGATCTGGCCGCGCACATGGTGCCCCTCGGAACGGGATTCGCCCTGATGGGGACGGGTCTCGGCTTCATGGGAATGCGACTGCGCCGAGGGCGCTGAACCCCGCCTCCCCCTCATGACCTACGCCTCAGGGTGGTTGCGGCGACGGGCATACTCGGTATACATACTGAGTATGTCGATCCGCCACGGCCTTCTCGCCCTGCTGGAACGGGGCCCTCGGTACGGCTCTCAGCTACGTACCGAGTTCGAGTCCCGCACCGGTTCCACCTGGCCGCTCAACGTCGGGCAGGTGTACACCACCCTCGCGCGCCTGGAGCGCGACGGCCTCGTCGCCCCCGGCGGCGAGGACACGGCCGGGCACACCCTCTACGCCATCACCGAGACCGGCCGCTCCGAACTGCGCGAGTGGTTCGAGCGCCCCGTCGACCGGGCCAACCCGCCCCGCGACGAGCTCGCCATCAAGCTCGCCATGGCCGTCGGCGCCCCCGGCGTGAACATCCGCGCCGTCATCCAGTCCCAACGGCACGCCACCGTCCAGGCCATGCAGGACTACACCCGGCTCAAGGCGCAGGCGATCACCGCCATCGAGACGGGGCGCGGCAGCGAACGCGACGACATCGCCTGGCTGCTCGTCCTGGAACAGCTGATCTTCCAGACCGAGGCCGAGGCCCGCTGGCTCGACCACTGCGAGTCCCGGCTCGTACGGCTCTCCGCCAACCGGGAGCTCGCGCCGGCCGAGGCCGAGCCGCCCGAGGGCCACGGCCCGGGCCTTCCCACCGGCGCCGGCGCCACCGCCATCCCGACCACGACCACCGACCGGCCTCTGCCCCGTACCGCCCGCACGCGGCGGGGCTGAACAACCGCTCCACGTCCCAGGGGGGACCCTCCATGCCCGACCAGCCCGTATTGCAGCTGGACCAGCTCGTCCGCACCCACGGAAGCGGCGCCACCGAGGTGCACGCCCTGCGCGGGATCAACCTCAGCGTGTACCCCGGCGAACTCGTCGCCGTCATGGGCCCCTCCGGGTCCGGCAAGTCCACGCTGCTGACCCTCGCCGGCGGACTCGACATCCCGAGCAGCGGCAAGGTGATCGTCGAAGGCACCGACATCACCACCGCGAGCCGCAAGCAGCTCGCCGCCCTGCGCCGCCGCAGCATCGGGTACGTCTTCCAGGACTACAACCTGATCCCGGCCCTGACCGCGGCCGAGAACGTCGCCCTGCCGCTCGAACTCGACGGCGTCTCCGCCCGCAAGGCCCGCGGCTCCGCGCTCGCGGCCCTGGAGGAGATGAACCTCGGGCAGCTCGCCGACCGCTTCCCCGACGAGATGTCCGGCGGCCAGCAGCAGCGCGTCGCCATCGCCCGCGCCCTCGTGGGCGACCGCCGCCTGGTCCTCGCCGACGAGCCGACCGGCGCCCTCGACTCCGAGACGGGTGAATCCGTGCTCGCCCTGCTGCGCTCGCGCTGCGAGGCCGGTGCGGCCGGAATCCTGGTCACGCACGAGCCGCGCTTCGCGGCCTGGGCCGACCGCGTGGTGTTCCTGCGCGACGGCAGCGTCGTCGACGAGACCCTGCGCAGCCACGCCGACTCGCTGCTCACCGGGCAGGCGGCCGCTCAGTGATCTCTTCGTACCATTCCTGGATCGCGGCCATCCGGATAGCCCGCCGCGACGCCTGGCGCTCCAAGGGCCGCAGCGCCCTCGTCCTCTCCATGATCGCCCTGCCGATCGTCGGCGTGAGCGCCGTCGACCTCACCATCCGCAGCTCGCAGCTCTCCCCCGAGCAGAGCATCGAACGCGTACTCGGCGCCGCCGACGCCAAGGTGACCGACCCCGAGATGGGCACGGCCCTCTACCAGACCCCCGACGCCAAGAACTACGCCCCGGTCGGCGGCTTCGACAAGTACCAGCCGAGCGGCAAGGGACGGCAGGAAGGGGCCCTCAAGCCCGGGCCCGAAGTCCCCGCCGGAGCCCAGGTCGTCAAGGACACCAAGTCCTACGCGAAGGTCCGCACCCGGTTCGGGATCCTGGACTCCGAGCTCCGGGAAGTGGACGCGGCCAGCCCGCTGGTCAAGGGCCTGCTGACGCTCGACCGCGGCCGGCTGCCGCAGGCGGCGGGCGAGGTCATGGCCACCAACGCCTTCCTGGAGGAGTCCGGTTACTTCCTCGGCTCCAGCGTGACCCCGCGCGAGTCCACGACCTCGTACAAGATCGTCGGCACCTACGAGATGCCCGGCGCGCTGAACCAGCTGCAGCTCATCGCCCCGCCCGGCACCCTGCTCGCCCCGCTCGACCGGGACTTGAAGGCCGTCGGCAACCCGGGCGTGCACACCCAGGACGCGTACCTGGTGAAGGCCGGCAGCGAAGGTTTCACGTGGAACATGGTCAAGGAGGCCAACACCAAGGGTCTCGTCGTCGAATCGCGCGTCGTCGTGCTGCACCCGCCGGCCGACTCCGACGTGCCGTACTACAAGGAGCAGCCGAAGGACCAGTGGCGGTCCGGCGGCCTCATCGGAGCCACCGAACTCGCCATCCTCTCCACCGTCGTCGGCCTCGCCATGCTGGAGATCTGCCTGCTGGCCGGACCCGCCTTCGCGGTCGGCGCCCGGCGCTCGCGCCGCCAGCTCGGCCTGGTCGGCGCCAACGGCGGTGACCGGCGGCACATCCGGGCCATCGTGCTCTCCGGCGGCCTCGTCATCGGCGCCGTGGCCGCCGTCACCGGCACCGCCATCGGCGTGGCCCTCACCGTGGGTCTGCGGCCGGTGCTGGAAGACGTGATCGGCCAGCGCTTCGGCGGGTTCAACGTCCGCCCGCTGGAACTCCTCGCCATCGGCCTGCTCGCCGTGCTGACCGGGCTGCTGGCCGCCATCGTCCCGGCCGTCACCGCCTCGCGGCAGACCGTGCTCGCCTCCCTCACCGGCCGCCGCGGCGTGCGCCGGGCCAACCGGGTGCTGCCCGTCCTCGGCCTGCTCGCCATCGCGGGCGGCGCCGCCATCGCCCTGTTCGGCTCCGTGTCGGAGATGGGCTCCACCGTCGTCGCCGGCGGCAGCGCCATCGCCGAGCTCGGCGTCGTCGCCCTCACCCCCACCCTGGTCGGCCTGTTCGGGCGGACCGGCCGGTGGCTGCCGCTGTCGCCGCGGCTCGCGCTGCGCGACGCCGTCCGCAACCGCGGGCGTACGGCGCCCGCCGTGGCCGCCGTCCTGGCCGCCGTCGCCGGCACCGTCGCGGTCGCCACGTACCAGCACAGCAAGGAGATCCAGGCACGGCACGAGTACATCGCCGACCTGCCCTTCGGGGCCGGGCGGATCGAGACCAACGAGAACTCCGCGTTCCGTGACGTCGGCGCCATGCGCGAGGCCCTGTCGAAGGAACTCCCGGTGGCCGTACGGGCCGACGTGGACCGCCTCGTCGTCGGCAAGCCGGGCTGCTCCGGGTACTCCGCCAGCGCGGAGTGCGGGCGCGCCGAGATCATCATCCCGAAGGACCAGCGCTGCCCCCTCTACACGGCCAAGAACGGCCCCAGTTCCTTCACCCTGGAACAGCGCAAGGAACTGCGCAACGACTGGCGGTGCAAGGAGCAGCGCTTCGGCATCCGGACCCCCCTGGTCGTCGCCGACGAGAAGCTGCTCGGCGTCCTGGACGTCGAGGAGCCGGCCGCGGCGGCCGCGCTGAAGGCGGGCAAGGCCGTCTCCTTCAAGAAGCAGAACGTGCTCGACGACAAGGTCACCGTCCGGCTGATCATGGGCCGGGAGGAGCCCGCCCCCGAGGAGTACCTCCCCGGTGAGCCGGAGCCCGGCCAGGACAAGGTCTTCGCCGCGTACCAGGTGCCCGAGTCCGTGAAGGGCTACGGCCTGGATCTGGTGCTGCCGCCCTCGGCGGTGAAGAACGCGGGCATCGCCACCGCCCCCATCGGCTCGTACTTCACCCTGGACGGCGAGGCGAGCTCCGAGCAGCGGCAGCGGCTGGAGGGCGCCCTCGACAAGATGGGCCTGGACGCGAGCGTGAAGATCGAGAAGGGCTACCAGGGCAACGACAGCCTGGTCATGCTGGCCCTGACCGTCTTCGCGGGCCTGGTCACCATCGGTGCGGCCGGCATCGCCACGGGCCTGGCCCAGGCGGACGCCGAGGGCGACCTGAAGACCCTGGCGGCGGTCGGCGCTCCGCCCCGGGTACGGCGCACGCTCAGCGGCTTCCAGTGCGGGGTGGTCGCCCTGATGGGCGTCGTCCTCGGCTCGGCGGCCGGCATCCTGCCCGCGGTCGGACTGCGGCTCGCCGAACGGCGCGCCATGGCCGACATGATCCGGCGGGGCATCGAGAACGGCTACTCGGCGGCCTCGGAGACCGTGCCGTACATGCCGATCGCGGTGCCGTGGGCGACGCTCGCCGGACTGCTGATCGCGGTCCCGCTGGGCGCGGCCCTGCTGGCGGCCCTGGTCACCCGTTCGAGCGGGGCACTGGCCCGGCGCGAGGTCTGACGGCCGACGGCCGCCCGCGCTCCGGCACGGGTGGTACACGGGCGGCGCATTGGTGCCCCCGCACAGGGTGGATCACGCCTGTGCGGGGGCACACCGTGTGAATACGAAGGTGTGCGAGAGAATGACGGCTATGGAGATGCCGAGGAGTGAACGGTCGCAGGACAGCCCCCCGCACGGCCTGATCGTGGGGCAGGACGGGATGCCGGTCGGCGGCGCCGATGACGAGTCGCGCGAGGTCCCGGTGACGGAGATGGTCGAACAGCCCGCCAAGGTCATGCGGATCGGCAGCATGATCAAGCAACTCCTGGAAGAGGTACGCGCCGCACCTCTGGACGAGGCCAGCCGGGTCCGTCTCAAGGACATCCACGCGGCGTCGGTCAAGGAGCTGGAGGACGGCCTGGCTCCCGAGCTCGTCGAGGAACTGGAGCGGCTCTCCCTGCCCTTCACCGAGGAGGCGATCCCCTCCGAGGCGGAACTCCGGATCGCTCAGGCCCAGTTGGTGGGCTGGCTCGAGGGCCTGTTCCACGGCATCCAGACGGCCCTGTTCGCGCAGCAGATGGCGGCGCGGGCCCAACTGGAACAGATGCGCCGCGCCCTGCCTCCGGGCTCCTCCCACGAGGACGACGAGGACGGCCCCCACGGCGCGGTCCGCTCGGGCCCGTACCTCTAGGCCGCACGCGCAGCCAGGCCTCCGGGGCCGCCCGCACCCTCAGGGTCCCGGGCGGCCCCGGAGCCGTTTCCGATCCGCCCGGGGGCGAAGCCCTGCGGGGGCTCTCCCCCCCCCTTCCCGAAACCGGGGCAAGCCCCGGACCCCGTACGTGCGCTGTGCGCCCGTGCCCTCAGCCGCCGGGCGGGCTGGATGTATCCAGCCCCGCCGGCGTTCGAGGCGCGGGTCCGGGCGGAGCCCGGGGAACGGGCGAAGGGCGGGTAGGGGACTTCGCCCCGCGCAGCGGCGGCCTCACAGCGGGGGGCTAAAGGCCGGGTAAATGCCGGAACCCATCCGCAACAAGGCCACCGCATACTCGGGGCATGACCTACGACGCCATCGTCCTGGCCGGCGGCGCCGCGCAGCGACTCGGCGGGGCCGACAAGCCCGGCCTCCTCGTCGGCGGCCGCCCCCTCCTCGACCGCGTCCTGGACGCCTGCGCCGACGCGGCCACCACCGTCGTCGTCGGCGGCCGAAGGCCGACCGCCCGACCCGTGAGCTGGGCCCGCGAGGAACCCCCCGGCGGCGGCCCGCTCGCCGCGCTGGACGCCGGACTGCGCCACACCACGGCCGCGCGGGTCCTCGTACTCTCCGCCGATCTTCCGTTCCTGGACCGCGACACGGTCCGGGCCCTGCTCGACGCGCCCGGCGGCGACGGAGCCCTGCTCCGGGATGCGGACGGCCGCGACCAGCCCCTCGTCGCCGCGTACCGCGCCGAACCGCTGCGCAGGGAAATCGCCCTGCTGGCCGCCGAACACGGCTCCGTGACCGGCCTCCCGCTGCGCGCCGTCACCGCCGAACTCGACCTCGGCCGCGTCACGGCGGCTGCGCCACTCGCCTCCTTCGACTGCGACACCTGGGACGATCTCGCCGCCGCCCGCGCCCGGATCAGAGAGCATGGAACCGTGCTGGAATCATGGATCACCGCCGCCAAGACCGAGCTGGGCATCGACGTCGACGTCGACACCAAGACCCTGCTCGACCTCGCCCGTGACGCCGCCCACGGCGTCGCCCGGCCCGCCGCCCCGCTGACCACCTTCCTGGTCGGCTACGCGGCGGCCCGCGCCGAAGCCGCCGGCGCCGACCCCGCCGAAGCCGTTGCCGAGGCCTCCCGCAAGGCCGCCGACCTGGCCCTGCGCTGGGCCGCGGAAGCCGCCGAGACCGCCGGCGCCACCGCCACCGACGGCGACGGCACCGCAGGAACCGCAGGAACCACAGGCACCGCAGGCACCACCGCCGAAGAAACCGGATCCGGATGACCGCCGACACCGATGCCGACGCGGACAGCACCGCCGCCGACCGCGCCCTCGACCAGGCCCTCGCCCTGGTCAGCCGCAACCCCGACGGCGGCGGCCACCGCGCCGCGCCCTGGCTCCGGGCCCGGCAGACCGCCGTCCGCGCCGGGACCGCCGCGCCGGTCCGCAGCCACCGGGTCCCCCTGGCCGCCGCGCTCGGCGAGGTGCTCGACGAACCGCTGGCCGCCCTCGGCGACCTGCCCCCCTTCGACACCTCCGCCATGGACGGCTGGGCCGTCGCCGGCCCCGGCCCCTGGACGGTCCGCCCCGGCGGCAGCGCCCTGGCCGGCTCCGAACGCCCCGCGCCCCTCGCGGACGGCGAGGCCGTACGGATCGCCACCGGCGCCCGCGTCCCCGCCGACACCACGGCCGTGATCCGCAGCGAGCACTCCCGGGAGGCCGGCAGCCAGCTGTACGCCGACCGGCCCGTCGCCACCGGCCAGGACATCCGCCCGCGCGGCCAGGAGTGCCGCTCCGGCGACCTCCTGCTGCCCTCCGGCTCCCTGGTCACCCCCGCCGTCCTCGGACTGGCCGCGGCCGCCGGGTACGACGAGCTCTCCACCCGGCCCCGGCCGCGCGTGGAGATCCTGGTGCTCGGCGACGAGCTGCTCACCGAAGGCCGCCCGCGCGACGGCCTCATCCGCGACGCGCTGAGCCCCATGCTGGGCCCCTGGCTGACCCGCCTGGGCGCCGAAGTGGTCTCCGTACGGCGGCTCGGCGACGACCCCGCGGGTGCCGAGGAGCTGCTGCGGGCCGTCACCTCCTCCACCGCCGATCTGCTCCTCACCACCGGCGGCACCGCCTCCGGCCCCGTCGACCACGTCCACCCCGTACTGGAGAAGGCCGGGGCCGAGCTGCTCGTCGACGGGGTCGCCGTACGCCCCGGACACCCGATGCTCCTCGCCCGCCTCGGCGGCGGTGCCCGCGGCCAGGGCCCGCTCCGCCATCTGGTGGGCCTGCCCGGCAACCCGCTCGCCGCCGTGTCCGGACTGCTGACCCTCGCCGAACCGCTGCTGCGCGCCCTCGCCGGCCGCGGCGCCCGCCCGCGCTACGCGGTGCCCGTGCAGGGCGACGTACCGGGCCACCCGCACGACACCCGGCTCGTGCCGGTCCGGCTGACCGACGAGCACGCCGTGCCGCTGCGCTACAACGGCCCGGCGATGCTGCGCGGGGTGGCCGCCGCCGACGGGCTGGCCGTCGTACCGCCGCACGGGGCCCGGTCCGGACAGGACCTGGAGATCCTCGACCTGCCCTGGGCTTCGGGGGGATGTTTCACGTGAAACTTCACGGGTCCGACGCGATGGCCCGCGGCGCCGACGAGAAGCTCGTCTCGCGCCGCATCAAACTGCCCAAGCGCGTCGTGGAGAAACCGCTCCGGCAGGTCTCCCGGCGGCTGCTGATGGCGCTGTTCGTGATGTGCCTGACGGTCCTGATCGTGTGGATCGACCGCGACGGCTACCACGACAACGCCAACGACAAGGTCGACTTCCTCGACTGCGTCTACTACGCGACCGTCACCCTGTCGACGACCGGCTACGGCGACATCGTCCCGTACAGCGACAGCGCGCGGCTGGTCAACGTCCTGCTCATCACGCCGCTCCGCGTCCTGTTCCTGATCATCCTGGTCGGAACCACCCTGGAAGTGCTCACCGAGCGCACCAGGGAGGAGTGGCGGCTCAACCGCTGGAGGAAGAACTTGCGCGACCACACGGTCGTCGTCGGCTTCGGCACGAAGGGTCGCTCGGCCCTCCAGACGCTGCTGGCCACCGGTCTCCAGAAGGAGCAGGTCGTCATCGTCGACCCCAGCGCCAAGGTGATCGACATCGCCAGCGCGGAAGGGTTCACGGGGGTCGTCGGCGACGCCACGCGCTCCGAAGTACTGCTGCGCGCCGAACTGCAGAAGGCCCGTCAGATCGTGATCGCAACGCAGCGGGACGACACGGCGGTACTGGTCACCCTGACGGCCCGCCAGCTCAACCGCGGGGCGAAGATCGTGGCGGCCGTCCGGGAAGAGGAGAACGCGCCGCTGCTGCGGCAGTCGGGCGCGGACGCCGTCATCACCAGCGCCAGCGCCGCGGGCCGGCTGCTCGGCCTCTCCGTCCTGAGCCCCAGCGCGGGAACCGTGATGGAGGACCTGATCCAGCAGGGCAGCGGACTCGACCTGATCGAGCGGCCGGTCAACAAGTCGGAGGTCGGCAAGTCCGTCCGGGACACCGACGACCTGGTCGTCAGCGTCCTGCGCGGCCACCGCCTGCTCCCGTACGACGATCCGCACGCGAGCCCGCTCCAGCTGACGGACCGTCTCATCACCATCGTCCGCGCGGCGCCGCCGAGTTCCCCGCCCGTGATACTCGGATCGGCGGAGTAGCTCCGGCCCTCCCCGGCCCTCCGGGCGATAGCCTCCGGCCATGCATGCGATCACCATCGAACAGCCCGGCGGTCCCGACGCCCTGGTGTGGGGCGAAGCGCCCGATCCGGTGGCCGGGGACGGCGAAGTCCTCGTCGAGGTCGCGGCCAGTGCCGTGAACCGTGCCGACGTCCTGCAGCGGCAGGGCTTCTACAACCCGCCGCCCGGGGCCTCGCCCCATCCCGGCCTGGAGTGCTCCGGGCGGATCTCCGCGATCGGCCCCGGGGTCTCCGGCTGGTCGGTCGGAGACGAGGTGTGCGCGCTGCTCGCCGGCGGCGGGTACGCGCAGAAGGTGGCCGTCCCGGCGGGCCAGCTGCTGCCGGTGCCGGCGGGCGTGGACCTGGTGACGGCGGCGGCGCTCCCGGAGGTCGTCTCGACGGTCTGGTCCAACGTGTTCATGGTCGCGGGCCTGCGCCCCGGCGAGACCCTGCTGGTGCACGGCGGATCGAGCGGCATCGGGACCATGGCGATCCAGCTGGCCAAGGCGGTCGGCGCGCGGGTCGCGGTGACGGCGGGCGGCAAGGAGAAGCTGGCCCGCTGCGCGGAGCTGGGCGCGGACGTCCTGATCGACTACCGCGAGCAGGACTTCGTGGAGGAGATCCGGGCGGCCACCGGCGGCGCGGGGGCCGACGTGATCGTGGACATCATGGGAGCCAAGTACCTGACCCGGAACGTGGACGCGCTGGCCGTGAACGGCCGCCTCGCGATCATCGGACTCCAGGGCGGGATCAAGGCCGAGCTCAACCTGTCCACGCTGCTGTCGAAGCGGGCCGCGATCACCGCGACCACGCTGCGGGCGCGGCCGCTGGAGGAGAAGGCCGCCATCGTCGCGGCCGTACGGGAGCACGTGTGGCCCCTGGTCGAGGCGGGCCGGATCCACCCGGTGGTCCACGCGACCTTCCCCATGGACCAGGCGCCCGAGGCCCACCGCGTCCTGGAATCGAGCACCCACGTGGGCAAGCTCCTGCTCACCACCTGACCGGCGGTTGGGCGGGGGTTGCCGCTGCGCGGGGCCCGGGCTGCGCCCGGCCCCCTGGGGCTCCGCCCCGGACCCCGCGCCTCAAACGCCGGCGGGGCTGGATACGTCCAGCCCGCCCGGCGTTTGAGGGCACGGGCGCGGAGCGCACGTACGGGGCCCGGGGCGGAGCCGAACCCAGCCCCGCCGGCGTTTGAGGCGCGGGTCCGGGCGGAGCCCGGCTTCGGGAAGGGGCGGGGTGGGGAAGAAGCACCGCGCAGCGGCAACCCCGCAGCCACCGGCACCTACAGCGTGCGCAGCAGGACTCCGGGAGACTCGACGCAGTCGGCGACGTAGCGCAGGAAGCCGCCCGCCGTGCCGCCGTCGCAGACCCGGTGGTCGAAGGTCAACGACAGCTGCACGACCTGCCGAACCGCCAGCTCTCCCCCGTGCACCCACGGCTTCGCCATGATCCGCCCCACACCGAGCATCGCCGCCTCGGGGTGGTTGATGATCGGCGTGGAGCCGTCCACCCCGAACACCCCGTAGTTGTTCAGCGTGAACGTGCCACCGGTGAGGTCCGCCGGGGCGAGCTTTCCCGTCCTGGCCAGCTCCGTGAGCCGGGCGAACTCCGCCGACAGCGACTCCGCGTTGCGCGCCTGCGCGTCCCGGACCACCGGGACCATCAGGCCGCGCTCCGTCTGCGCGGCGAAGCCCAGGTGCACGGCGGGGAGCCGGACGATCTCGTTCGCCGCCAGGTCCACCGTGGAGTTGAGCTCCGGGTAGCGCGCCAGCGCCGCCGTGCAGATGCGGGCCAGCAGCGCCAGCACCGAGATCTTGGGTCCGCCGGCCGCGTTCATCGCCGCCCGCGTCGCCATGAGTTCCGTGGCGTCCGCGTCGACCCAGCACGTGGCGTCGGGGATCTCGCGCCGGCTGCGCGACAGCTTGTCCGCGACCGCGCCCCGTACCCCCTTGAGCGGGATCCGCGTGGCGCCGTCCACCGTGCCGGACGGGACCGGCGCGACGACGGCCGCGACGGCGGCCGGAGCCGGGGCCGCCGGCTGCGGGGCACGCAGCGCCGTCTCGACGTCCGCGCGCAGGATCAGGCCCTCGGGGCCGGACCCGCGCAGCGTGCGCAGGTCCACCCCGTTGTCCCGGGCCAGCTTGCGCACGAGCGGCGAGATGACCGGCACGGGCCCGGCGAAGGCGGCGGGCGCGGCGACGGGGGCGGCCACGACGGCCACGGGAGCCACGGGAGCCACGGACGCCACGGACGCCACGGGAGCAGGTGCCACAGGAGCAGGAGCCTCGGAAGCCGTTCCCGGCGCGGCGGAGCCGGGTCGCACCCGCCTCCGACGCGCCGGACGCGAATGGTCCGAGCCGTAACCGATCAAGGGCCGGGGCGCGTTCGCGGAGTCCTGGGTCCCCGCGGGGGCGACGGCATCGGCCGGCACGCTCACCGCGCCCACCGCCACGGTGATCAGCGGTGCGCCGACCGGCAGTTCCGTCCCCTCCTCGCCGAAGCGGGCGGTGACCACGCCGCCGTACGGGCAGGGCACCTCGACCATCGCCTTGGCCGTCTCGACCTCGACGACGGGCTGGTCGATGGCGACGACGTCGCCGACCGCCACCAGCCAGCGGACGATCTCGGCCTCGGTCAGCCCTTCCCCGAGGTCCGGCAGCTTGAACTCCATGACCTGCGGCATCAGTTCTCCCACTGCAGACGGGCCACGGTGTCCAGGATCCGGTCCACGCCGGGCAGGTGGTGCTTCTCCAGCATCGGCGGCGGATACGGGATGTCGAAACCGGTCACGCGCAGCACCGGCGCCTCCAAGTGGTGGAAGCACCGCTCCGTGACGCGGGCGGCGATCTCCGCGCCCGGGCCGCCGAAGCCGCCGGACTCGTGGACCACGACCGCGCGCCCGGTCCGGCGTACGGAGGCCACGACGGTCTCCTCGTCGAAGGGGACCAGCGAGCGCAGGTCCACGACCTCCAGCTCCCAGCCCTCCTCGCGCGCCGCCTCGGCGGCCTCCAGGCAGACCGGAAGCGAAGGCCCGTAGGTGATCAGCGTCGCGCTCGTGCCGGTGCGCCGGACCAGGGCCTCGCCGATGCCCGGCACCACCGCGGGCGCCTCCGGGGACCAGTCGGCCTTGGACCAGTACAGCCGCTTCGGCTCCAGGAAGATCACCGGGTCGTCGCTGGCTATCGAGGCGCGCAGCAGTCCGTACGCGTCCTCGACGGTCGCCGGGGTCACGACGGTGAGCCCGGGCGTGGCCACGTAGTACGCCTCGGAGGAGTCGCAGTGGTGCTCCACGCCCCCGATCCCGCCGCCGTAGGGCACGCGGATGGTGATCGGGAGCGGCATGGCGCCGCGCGTGCGGTTGCGCATCTTGGCCACGTGGGAGATCAGCTGCTCGAAGGCCGGGTAGGCGAACGCGTCGAACTGCATCTCCACGACCGGCCGCAGCCCGTACATGGCCATGCCCACCGCGGCGCCGAGGATTCCGGCCTCGGCGAGCGGGGTGTCCGTACAGCGGTCCTCGCCGAACTCCTTCGCGAGCCCGTCCGTGATGCGGAAGACGCCGCCGAGCGCGCCGACGTCCTCGCCCATGACGTGGACGGTCGGGTCCTCGGCCATCGCGTCGCGCATCGCCCGGTTCAGGGCCTGCGCCATGGTCGCCGGCTTCGTGGTCGTCGGCTTCGCCGCCACCGTGGTCATGACGGGTCTCCCTCTTCGTGCTCTGCCGCGTCCTGCTCGGCCGCGTCCAGCTCGGCGCGGAGCATGGCCGCCTGTTCCCGCAGCCGGCCGGTCTGCTGCGCGAAGACGTGTCCGAAGAGGTCCATCGGGTCGAGCACCGGGTCGGCGTTCATCCCGTCGCGGAGCGCCGCCGCCATTTCCTCGGCCGCGTCCTTGGCGGCCCGGATGCCCGCCTCGTCCAGCAGACCGCGCGCGGTCAGCTCGCGCTCCAGCAGCTCGATCGGGTCGTGCGCCTTCCAGGCCTCGACCTCGGCGTCGCCCCGGTAGCGGGTGGCGTCGTCGGCGTTGGTGTGGGCCTCGATCCGGTACGTCACGGCCTCGATCATGGTCGGGCCGCCGCCGGCCCGGGCCCGCCGGACCGCCTCGGAGAGCACCTCGTGCATGGCGGCGATGTCGTTCCCGTCGACGAGACGGCCCGGCATCCCGTACCCCACGGCCTTGTGGGCCAGGGTCGGGGCGGCGGTCTGCTTGGCGAGCGGGACGGATATCGCGAAGCCGTTGTTCTGGACGAGGAAGACGACCGGCGCCTGCCAGACGGCGGCGAAGTTCATGGCCTCGTGGAAATCGCCCTCGCTGGTGCCGCCGTCGCCGACCATGGCGAGCGCGACCACGTCGTCGCCGCGCAGCCGGGCGGCGTGCGCGAGGCCGACCGCGTGCGGCAGCTGGGTCGCGAGGGGGGTCGACAGGGGCGCTATCCGGCGCTCTCGCGGGTCGTACCCGGTGTGCCAGTCGCCGCGCAGGAGCGTCAGCGCCTCTACGGGGTCCAGCCCGCGGGCCACGGCCGCGAGGGTGTCGCGGTAGCTCGGGAAGAGCCAGTCCTGCTCCTCCAGGACCATGGCGGCGGCGACCTCGCAGGCCTCCTGGCCCACGGTGGAGGGATATACGGCCAGACGGCCCTGCTTGGTGAGGGCGGTGGCCTGGGCGTTGTAGCGGCGGCCGCGCACCAGCTCGGCGTAGCACCGGCGCATCAGCTCGGGGTCGAGCCGGTCGGCCGCGGGGGTGCCCAGCACCCGGTACGGCTCGGGGTCCGGGAGCAGCGGGGCGGCATCCGTACGGGGCCTCCAGGCGGGCGGCGGGGTGGAACGGTGGGACGCACCGGCACCGGGCAGCTCTTGGACCGTCATGGCGGCGTACACCTCCTCGTGGGAAGCGGGCAGGGAGGGCCCCGGGTGTGAGGCGCCTCACCTACCGATTGTTCGGTTGTCCAGGCAATTTGGCTACAGGCGGCTCCAGGCTGTGGACAAAGTGGCGGCGACGCCCTGGTATGGGTGCAGGACGTCCAGGAGAGGCAGGCAGCGGGCGATGGCGGATGAACAAATGGCCGGAGCAGGTTCGGGAGCGGCACCCGGAGCGGGGGGCGCACTCGGGGGCGCACCCGTACCGCCGGTATCCCCCGGGCCGCCGGTACCGCCCCGCCCCCTGGATCCGATCGACCGGTCGATCGTCCGGCTGCTCCAGGCGGACGGCCGCGCCTCGATACGGTCCGTCGCCGAGCAGGTCCACGTCTCCCGTGCCAACGCCTACGCCCGCATCAACCGGCTCATCGACGACGGGGTGATCCGGGGCTTCACGGCCCGCGTCAACCACGAGCGCGCGGGCCAGGGCGCCTCCGCCTACATCACCCTCAAGATCGTCCAGAACTCCTGGCGCACGGTCCGCGAACAGCTCCGCGAGCTCCCGGGCGCGGCGCACATCGCGCTGGTCAGCGGAGATTTCGACGTCCTGCTCCTGGTCCACACCCCGGACAACCGCACCCTGCGCGAGCTGGTCCTCACGCGCCTCCAGTCCATCCCGGAGGTGCTGTCCACGCGCACCCTGCTGGTCTTCGAGGAGACCGACCTCCTGGCCCGCGATCCGTCCGCGGGCCCGACGATCTCGGAGGACTAGATCGTGTCCTAGGCGGGGCTCAGCCCGCCGTACGTCCCCTGCGTCCCGGTGGAGGGGCGCCGGCGCCGGGCGACGGCCCGTACGACCATCCAGAGCAGCGCGGCGTTGACCAGGGCGCCGATCACGATCGAGGCGTAGAGGCCGAACCCGGCCCACAGGTCGGGCTGCGCGGCCACGGAGGTGTCCGGCACCCAGTCGGCCGGGAGCGGGTCGCCCGGGGCGGGGTAGGCCTCCCTGGGCAGCTCGGGACGCGGCGGCTCCGCGCCGTAGTAGGCCGGGTCGTTCGAGGTCGGGTCCAGGGCCGGGTCCGGGGCTTCCGGCACTCCGGGCCCGAAGGGGACCATCAGCAGGAGGCTGACCGGGGCGGTGGCCAGCGTCGGCCCCACGAGCGCCAACCCACTGCCCCCGGTCACGATGACCAACGTGGCCCAGACCAGCAGACCGAGCACCACGGCCAGGTAACCGGCGGGGATCCACATCTCGGGCTTCGACCAGCGGCGTTCCATCGTGCTCCCCTTGTTGTTCCGTTCGATCTGCAACGAGTATCGAAACGGCCGGGGCCCGCCACCTGAGTACGCCTACTCATCATGATCCGTGCCGCGTACCCGGTCACGGCCGTGCACGAGGGGACGGAACGGCGCGGGGACGCCCGCTCAGCGCTGGGTGCGCAGCCCGTCCAGGGCCATGCTGACCACCGCGTCCGCGAGCTGGTCGGGGGTGGTGCCCGGGTGCGGGCGGTACCACTCGACCAGGGAGTTGACCATGCCGAAGAGCAGCCGGGTGGCGAGGCGGATGTCCACGTCCGCCCGCAGGTCCCCCTCGGCCGCGGCGGCCTTCAGCAGGTCAGCGACCTGGTGGTCGAACTCGCGGCGGCGCTCCAGCGCCCAGCGTTCGGTGCGGGTGTTGCCCCGGACCCGCAGCAGCAGGGTCACGTAGGGCAGTTCGGCGACCAGGACCTCGACCGTGCGCCGAGTGACGTACTCGACGCGCTCGACCGCGCGTCCCCGTACCGCCCCCGGTTCCCCCAGCACCGCGAAGAGCTCGTCCAGCGCCCGGGCGACCGCCCGGTGGAGCAGCTCCTCCTTGCCCGCCACGTGGTGGTAGATCGAGGACTTGGAGATGCCCGCGGCCTTCGACAGGTGCTCCATCGAGGTGCCGTCGTAGCCGCGCTCGTTGAAGACCTGGACGGCTACCGACAGGAGCGTCTCGGGCGTGTAGGTGTCCCGCTTGGCCGTCGTCATTCCGTCTCCCCCGGCTCGTCCGTGCCCTCGTCCGCCTCAGCCGCGTCCTCGTCCTCCCCGGCCGCGTAGCCCAGCTTGTACAGCGCCAGCGACGGCGCGTACCGGCCGCCGGGACAGCGCTCGTCGAGGTGGTGCAGCAGGTCGTACGCCCAGTCGCGGCCGAGCCGGTCGTGCCATTCTGCGGGCCCCGCCGGGTAGTTGACCCCGAGCCGCATCGCCGTGTCGATGTCCTCGGCGCCCGCGACCCCGCGCGCGACGGCGTCGGCGGTCAGGTCGATCAGCATCGCGACGGTCCGGGCGACGATCATGCCGGGGACGTCGCCGATGACGGAGACCTTCTTGCCGAGCTTCTGGAACAGCCCCACGGCCTCCGCGAGGGTCCGCTCGCTGGTGTCCTCGCTGGCGGAGAGCGCGATCCGGGTGGCGTCCCGGTAGTCGAAGGCCAGGTCGAAGTAGACGACGTCGGCGAACTCGATCGAGGTCTTGCCGTCGGCGAGCACGAGCTGCCCCTCGCCCGGGAGCTGGATGTACGGGCCCCCGTGCTCGGTGGCGGCGACCTCGATCCCCGCCTCCTCCATGAGGTCGACGAGCTCCGCCGCGGGCCCGAGGTCACCGACGACGGTCACCTTCGCGGGGGCGTCCTGCCCGTTGACGGGGTCGGCCGTGTGCGGGGCCGGGGCCTTCGCGTCCGGGCCGTACGGGTACCAGCCGTGCCCGGACTTGCGGCCGAGGCGGCCCGACTGGACCAGCCGGCGCTGCGCGAGCGAGGGGGTGAACTTCGGGCTGCGGAAGAAGGACTCCCACACGGAGCGGGTGACGGCCTCGTTGACGTCCTGGCCGATCAGGTCGGTCAGCTGGAACGGGCCCATCTTGAAGCCGCCGCTCTCGCGGAGCACGGCGTCGATGGTGGCCGGGTCGGCGCCCTGCTCCTCGTACACCGCGAAGGCCTCGGCGTAGAAGGGACGGGCGATCCGGTTGACGATGAAGCCCGGGGTGTCGGCGCAGCGCACCGGCGTCTTCCCCCAGCCCAGCACGGTGCGGTACGCGCGCTCGGCGGCGGCCGGGTCGGTCGCGAACCCGGAGACCACCTCGACCAGCGGGAGCAGCGGCGCCGGGTTGAAGAAGTGCAGGCCGAGGAAGCGGCCGGGGTGCGCGAGGCCCGCGGCGAGCTCGGTGACGGAGAGGGAGGAGGTGTTGGTCGCCAGCAGCGCGTCGGGCGACACCACCTCTTCGAGCGCGGCGAACAGAGCCTGCTTGACGCCGACGTTCTCGACGACCGCCTCGACGACCAGGGCGGCGCCGGCCAGCCCGGACAGTTCGGGCGCCGCATCGATTCGGCCGATCACGTCCTCGGCCTCGGCGCGATCCAGCCGGCCCTTGGCCGCCATCCGCTCGACGCGGTCCTGCACGAAGCCGACAGCGTCGGCGGCGAGGCCGGCGTCGATGTCGTAGAGCAGCACGCGGTGACCTGCGAGAAGAGCGACCTGGGCGATGCCCTGGCCCATCGTCCCCGCGCCGACTACCGCAACTGTGCGGGACCGCTCGATTGCTGTCATGACCCGATCCTCCCGCACCGACTTATCCACAGGCCTGCCGGGCCCTCTTGTCCCGACCGATCGTTCGGTTACTCTAACTCCAGTCTGCTCTTCTTCATCCCTTCTTGCCCGACCCGATCGCCTGATCCCGCCCGGCTCAACGAGGAGTTGGTCCCAGATGGCCGCCGAGCTCACCGTCCCCCAGCTGTCCGCCAAGCACCGGCCCACCCTGGACCAGGCCCTGGCCACGATCCGAAGCCGCGCCTACTGGTCCCCGCACCCCGAGCACCCCAAGGCGTACGGGGAGACCGCCGGGGCCGACGGCCTCGCCGCCTTCGAGGCGCTGCGCGGAACCCGGCTCGACCTCGGGCAGCCCGGCACCGACGACTGGACGGGCGCCGAGACCTCCCCGTACGGCGTGGAGCTCGGCGTCGAGTACCCGCACGTGGACCCGGACGTACTGCTGCCCGCGATGCGGGCCGGCATGGGAGCCTGGCGCGACGCCGGGCCGGAGACCCGCGCCCTGGTCTGCATCGAGATCCTGGCCCGGATCTCGGCGCGGACGCACGAGTTCGCGCACGCGGTCATGCACACCAGCGGCCAGGCCTTCATGATGGCGTTCCAGGCGGGCGGCCCGCACGCGCAGGACCGCGGCCTGGAGGCGGTGGCCTACGCGTACGAGGAGCAGACCCGGGTCCCCGGACAGGCCGACTGGTCGAAGCCGCAGGGCAAGAAGGACCCGCTGGAGCTGGGCAAGACCTTCACGGCCGTCCCGCGCGGGATCTCCCTGATGATCGGCTGCAACACCTTCCCCACCTGGAACGGCTACCCGGGCATCTTCGCCTCGCTGGCCACGGGCAACCCGGTGCTGGTCAAGCCGCACCCGCGCGCCGTGCTCCCACTGGCGCTGACCGTCCAGGTCGCCCGCGAGGTCCTCGGCGACGCCGGCTTCGACCCGAACCTGGTGGCGCTGGCGGTGGAGCGGCCGGGCGAGGGCATCGCCAAGGAGCTCGCCGTCCGCCCCGAGATCAAGGTCATCGACTACACCGGGTCCACCGAGTTCGGCGACTGGCTCGAGGTCAACGCCCGCCAGGCGCAGGTCTACACGGAGAAGGCCGGCGTCAACACGGTCGTCCTGGACTCCACGGACAACTACAAGGGCATGCTCTCCAACCTGGCCTTCTCCCTCTCCCTCTACAGCGGCCAGATGTGCACCACCCCGCAGAACCTGCTGATCCCGCGCGACGGCATCGAGACGGACGCCGGGCACAAGACGTACGACGAGGTCGTCGCGGACCTCGCGGGCGCGGTCGGCGGCCTGCTCGGCGACGACGCCCGGGCCAACGCCCTGCTCGGCGCGCTGGTCAACCCGGACGTCAAGGCCCGCCTGGAGGCCGCGGCCGGGCTCGGCGAGGTCGCGCTGGCCTCGCGCGAGGTGGCCAACCCCGAGTTCCCGGGCGCCGTGGTGCGCACGCCGGTGATGGTGAAGCTCGACTCCGCCAAGCCCGACGACTCCGCCCCCTACCTCTCGGAGCAGTTCGGCCCGGTCTCCTTCGCGGTCGCGGTCGACTCCACGGAGAGCGCCCTCGACCTGCTGCGGCGCACGGTCCGCGACAAGGGCGCGATGACGGTCGGGGCGTACACCACCTCCGCGGACACCGAGCGGGCCATCGAGGAGGTCTGTCTGGAGGAGTCGGCGCAGCTCTCGCTGAACCTGACGGGCGGGGTCTACGTGAACCAGACCGCGGCCTTCTCCGACTTCCACGGCTCGGGCGGCAACCCGGCGGCGAACGCCGCGCTGTGCGACGGGGCGTTCGTCTCCAACCGCTTCCGCGTGGTGGAGGTCCGCCGCCAGAGCTAGTCCGTCTCCTCCCTGGGCCCGCCCCAGTGGAAGAGGGTCATGGCCACGCTGGTGGCCAGGTTGTAGCTGGACACCTGCGGACGCATCGGCAGGGACACCAGGTGGTCGGCCCGGGCGCGCAGCTCGGGCGAGATGCCGTGGCGTTCCGAGCCGAAGGCGAGCAGGGCGTCGTCCGGGAGGGTGAGGGCACGGATGTCCTCGCCCTCCGGGTCGAGCGCGTACAGCGGGCCGGGGGGCAGGGTGTCGAGGTCCACCCGGTCGACGGTGGTGGCGTAGTGGAGCCCCGCGCCGGCGCGGACCACGTTGGGGTGCCAGGGGTCGAGGTCGCCGCGGGTGACGACGCCGGTGGCTCCGAAGCCGGCCGCGAGGCGGACGACGGCGCCGACGTTGCCGAGGTTGCGGGGGTTGTCGAGGACGACGACCGGGGCCGTCCTGGGCATCGCGTCGAGCCGCGCCCGCCCTTCGCCGCGGCTCGGCCGCACCGCGAGGGCCGCGACCCCGGTGGGATGCACCCGGGACAGCAGCGTCTTCAGCGCAGCCCGCCGCACCAGCCGCGCCACGTCGGCCTCGACGTCCGGAGCCAGCTCGCGCGCGAGGTCCCGTACGGCCTCCGGATCATCGGCGACGACGATCCGCACCTCCGCCCCGAACCGCAGGGCGTGCTTCAGCGCGTGAAACCCGTCGAGGAGCACAAGCCCGTCCCCGGCGACACCCTCCCGCCACTGCCCCTCGATGTCCTCGGACGCCCAACCCAACTCACTCATACGCCCGACCCTACGGTCCCGCCGCCCCGGACCTGCCCGGACCCGTTGTCGTCTGCGGCACCACTGCCGGGGGGCTGGATTTTCCAGCCCCTCCGGCGTTTGAGGAGCGGGGTTCGGGGCGGAGCCCCGGGGAACGGGCGAAGGGTGGGTAGGGGACAAGCCCCGCAGGGCCAGAGCTCAGCCGGGGACCGAGCTGGGGAGCGCCGGCTGCGGATCCTCGTCCGGGGCCGGGGCCGGGTCCGGGGTCGGAGCGGGGCGGCCCGGGGTCGGGCGCAGTGTCGCAGCCCGGCCGCCCAGCCACACGAGGAACGCCGTCGGCAGAAAGACCGCGTCGGAGGCGATCATCGCCAGAGAGAAGAACGGCAGGCCCAGCAGCACCGCGATCCCCACATGCTCCAGCATCATCAACGCCAGCAGCACGTTCTTGATCCGCCGGTTGAACAGCGTGAACGGAAACGCGACCTGCACCGCGACCGTCCCGTACGACAGCAGCATGACCACCGTCCCGCTGCTCGCCAGCAGCGCCGACAGCCCGGGCCACGGGGTGAAGTAGTCCAGGCCCAGCGGGTAGTACAGGGCCGTCCCGTCCTGCCAGCGCGAGCCCTGGATCTTGTACCACCCGGCCGTCGCGTAGATCAGGCAGACCTCCGCCATGATCACCAGCATTCCGGCGTTGTGCACCAGGTTCGCCAGGACGTCGAGGACCGCCCGTCCCTCCCCCTCCGGCTCGTAGCGGTCGACCATCCACCACAGCGCCGCGATCACCCACAGCGCCGCGAGGGCCACCATCCAGCCGGTGGAGAGCAGCCCGGTCACCGCCCCGTACGCGAACACGAGGCCGAGCACGGTCCACAGGACCGGGCCCGCCCTCCCCGCCGTGGCCGTCCCCAGGCGGCGGGCGCGGCGGGCGTCCAGCGACCACACCCGGGCGCAGCGGGTCAGTACGAGGTAGATCGCCATCAGGTGGATGACGTTGTCCCCGCCGTCGCCCATGAACACGCTGCGGTTCTGCAGCGACAGCACCCCGGCCATGAACAGCACGGACGTCGCCCGCGTGCGCCAGCCCAGCAGCATCAGCGCGCTCGACAGCACGGCCACGGCGTAGACGATCTCGAACCAGAGCGCGGAGTCGGACCACATCAGCACCGTGAAGGCGTGGTTCGAGTCGATCAGCCGGCGCGCCAGCTCCCAGCTCCAGGGGCCGTCCGGCCCGTACAGCTCGTGGCGGTGCGGGAACTCGCGGAGCAGGAAGAACAGCCAGGTTCCGGCGAAGCCGATGCGGACCACGGCGCTCTGGTACGGGCCCAGCGCCTGCCCGCTGACCTTGGCCAGCGCCCGCCCCGCGGCGGCGCGTGCGCTCACACCGTCCACCACGGCAGCTCCCGGTAGTACGTCTGGGTGTCGGCCTTCTCGTCGGACCACTTCGGCGCGGGGACCTCCGTCGTGGCCGCGCGCAGCTGGATCCGTACGAGCCGGCCCACGGCGAGCCGCCCGCCCTTGCCCACGGCCATGTCGGCGTCCGTACGGGGGTCCAGCCGGTCCAGCGCGATGCGGCGCAGGTACTGCTCCGAGAGTTCGCCGCGCGCGCCGTTGGACTTGTTGTCCTCGTCGTGGGAGCCGGTGAAGAAGTCCCAGGCCCGGCGGAGCTCGTTCTGCTGGGTGTGGCTGGGCAGCGGGTTGTGGTGGATCGCCAGGCCGTCCTCGGCGGACAGGTCGCGCCAGTTGCCGGTGACCAGTACGCCCTCGTCGGTCCGCACTTCCACCCGGACCTGGACGGCGATGTTCTGCTGGAGCGGGTTGGGCGCGAAGAGCTTCCAGTTCTGTTCGAACTCGGGATAGACCCAGCCGTCGACCATGTCCGCGTTCTGCTTGCTCACCGTGTTGCTGGGGGCCACGTGCAGGAAGACGAGCGCCAGGTGCCAGCAGGCGGCCACGGCCACGGCACCCAGGGCGAGGGCGGCCACGACCCGGTACGGGGTGGAGAGACCGGCGATTCCGGGTGCCCTCGGCGAGGGCGGCGCGCCCCCTTCCGGGGGCTCGTGCTCGTTCGAATCCATCCCGCCCCGATCGTCCGGCGTCCACAGGGTTGACCACAGAGGTTGACACCCTACGGGCCGTCGTCCCACCATTGAAGAGTATGAACCGAACGATCGGTCGGTCGGGCGGACGAGGCGTAAAAGACTCTGACAGGGGGCCGTGATGGTGGCAGTGACCCCGGCAGTGACATCGGGGGCGGGGCATGACGCGGGACCGGGTGCCGGGATCGGCGTGAGCGCCGACCTCGGTGCGCAGCTCGCGGCGGCCTTCGATGCCGCCGTGGCGGCCGACGAGCGCGTGGAACCGCGCGACTGGATGCCCGACGAGTACCGCGCCACCCTGGTCCGCCAGATGGCCCAGCACGCCCATTCCGAGATCATCGGCATGCAGCCCGAGGCGAACTGGATCACCCGCGCGCCCTCGCTGCGCCGCAAGGCGATCCTGATGGCGAAGGTCCAGGACGAGGCCGGGCACGGCCTGTACCTGTACAGCGCCGCCGAGACCCTCGGCACCAGCCGCGACGAGCTGCTCGACAAGCTCCACGCCGGCAAGCAGAAGTACTCCTCGATCTTCAACTACCCCACGCTGACCTGGGCCGACGTCGGCGCGATCGGCTGGCTCGTGGACGGCGCGGCGATCACCAACCAGGTCCCGATCTGCCGCTGCTCCTACGGGCCGTACGCGCGGGCCATGGTCCGGATCTGCAAGGAGGAGTCCTTCCACCAGCGCCAGGGGTACGAGCTGCTCCTCGCGCTCTCGCGGGGCACCGAGGCCCAGCACGCGATGGCGCAGGACGCCGTGGACCGGTGGTGGTGGCCCTCCCTGATGATGTTCGGCCCGCCGGACGCGGAGTCGGGCCACTCGGCGCAGTCGATGGCCTGGCGGATCAAGCGGCACTCCAACGACGAGCTGCGCCAGCGCTTCGTGGACATCGCCGTCCCGCAGGCCGAGTCGCTGGGGCTGACCCTGCCCGACCCGGACCTGAAGTGGAACGAGGAGCGCGGGCACCACGACTTCGGCGCCATCGACTGGACGGAGTTCTGGGAGGTCCTCAAGGGCAACGGCCCGTGCAACGAGGAGCGGATAGGACAGCGCCGGGCGGCGCACGAGGAAGGCGCCTGGGTGCGCGACGCGGCCGCGGCGTACGCGGAGAAGCAGGCGGCAGCCGCAGCGGCGGCAACGGAAAGCGAGGCGCGGGTATGACGCAGAACTGGCCCCTGTGGGAGGTGTTCGTCCGCTCGCGGCGCGGCCTCTCGCACACGCACGCGGGAAGCCTGCACGCCCCCGACGCGGAGATGGCCCTGCGCAACGCCCGCGATCTCTACACCCGTCGCGGCGAGGGCATCTCGATCTGGGTGGTGCCCTCCACGGAGATCACCGCCTCCTCGCCGGACGAGCGGGACCCGTTCTTCGCGCCGTCCGCCGACAAGCCGTACCGCCACCCCACCTTCTACGAGATCCCCGAAGGGGTGCACCACCTGTGACCAGCACCTCCGGGACCCCCGGGACCGCCACGGCCGCCGTCCTCGCCCTCGCCGACGACGCGCTGATCCTCTCCCACCGCCTCGGCGAGTGGGCGGGCCACGCGCCCGTCCTGGAGGAAGAGGTCGCCCTGGCCAACATCGCCCTCGACCTGCTCGGCCAGGCGCGCGTCCTGCTGTCGATGGCCGGCGACGAGGACGAGCTGGCGTTCCTGCGCGAGGAGCGGTCCTTCCGCAACCTCCAGCTGGTCGAACAGCCCAACGGGGACTTCGCCCACACCATCGCGCGCCAGCTCTACTTCTCGTTCTACCAGCACGAGCTCTACGGAGAACTCGCGCTCGGGGACGGCCCGTTCGCGCCGCTCGCCGCCAAGGCGGTCAAGGAGACGGCCTACCACCGCGACCACGCCGAGCAGTGGACGCTGCGGCTCGGTGACGGCACGGCGGAGAGCCGGGCCCGGATGCGGGCCGCGCTGGACGCCCTGTGGAAGTACACCGGGGAGATGTTCCGCCCGGTGGACGGGCTGGACGGAGCCGACGGCGTCGACTGGGCCGCCCTGGAGGGCCGCTGGCTGGCCGCGGTGGGCGCCGTACTGGAACGCGCCGGGCTGGAGCTGCCGCAGGGGCCGCGCCACGGCGCCTGGGCCGCCGGAGCCGGCCGGCAGGGACTGCACACCGAATCGTTCGGGCGGCTCCTCGCGGAGATGCAGCACCTGCACCGCAGCCACCCGGGGGCGTCATGGTGACCAAGGGCGCAGCGAGGTCCGAGGCCGGTCCCGCGACCGGCTCCGGGGCCGGGGCCGGGCAGACCCGGCTCGAGGTGGAGCTGGCCGCGCTGGCCGGCTCCGTCCCCGACCCCGAGCTGCCCGTGCTCACCCTCGCCGAGCTCGGCGTGATGCGCGGGGTGCGGATGCACGAGGACGGCCACGTCGAGGTCACCCTCACCCCCACCTACACCGGCTGCCCGGCCATCGAGGCCATGTCCGCCGACATCGAGCGGGTCCTGACCGGCCACGGCATACCGGACGTGCGGGTGCGCACCGTCCTGGCCCCCGCCTGGTCCACCGACGACATCAGCGCCGAGGGCCGGCGCAAGCTGGCCGAGTTCGGTATCGCCCCGCCGCGGCCGCACGCCGCCGGCGGACCGGTCCCGCTCACCCTGTCCGTCCGCTGCCCGAACTGCGGATCGACCGACACCGAGCTGCTCAGCCGGTTCTCCTCCACCGCATGCAAGGCGCTGCGCCGCTGCATCGCCTGCCGTGAACCGTTCGACCACTTCAAGGAGCTGTAGATGGCCGTGTCACCGCCGTCTCCCACGCCGTCGCCCGCCGGCCCCGCGGCCGCCGCGCCGGCGCGCCCCGCGCGCCACGGCGTGTTCCACACCTTGACGGTGGCGGCGGTCGACCGGCTCACCGAGGACTCCGTGGCGCTGACCCTGGCCGTCCCGCCGGAGCTGCGCTCCGAGTACCGGCACGACCCCGGCCAGCACCTCACCCTGCGCCGGCAGTCCCCCGAGGGCTCCGGCAAGGGCGGCCCGGCGGGCGCGGCGGGCCCGGTGGAGGTTCGCCGTACGTACTCGATCTGCTCCCCCGCCCCGGCCGCCGACGGGCCGGGCCCCTCGGTCCTGCGGGTCGGGGTGCGCCTGGTGGAGGGCGGGGAGTTCTCCTCGTTCGCCCACAAGGAGATCGCCGCCGGGGACGTCCTGGACGTGATGGTCCCGGCCGGCCGGTTCGTACTGGACCCTGCGGCGGCCCCGCCCGCCGCGCACTACGCCGCGATCGTCGGCGGCAGCGGGATCACCCCGGTCCTGTCGATCGCCGCCACGCTGCTGGCGTCCCGGTCCGACGCCCGGTTCTGCCTGGTGCGCAGTGACCGCAGCGCGGCCTCGACGATGTTCCTGGAGGAGGTCGCCGACCTCAAGGACCGCTATCCCGACCGGTTCCAGCTGGTCACCGTCCTGTCCCGGGAGGAGCAGGAGGCCGGGCTGCCCTCGGGCCGGCTCGGCGAGGAGCGGCTGACGGCCCTGCTGCCCGCGCTGCTGCCGGTCGCGGAGGTGACCGGCTGGTTCCTGTGCGGGCCGTACGGCCTGGTGACGGGCGCCGAGCGGGCGCTGAGCGCGCTCGGGGTCCCGCGCACCCGGGTCCACGAGGAGGTCTTCCACGTCGAGGACACCGCCCCGCCGGCGCCGGCCCCCTCCACGGCGGCCGCCCACGGCCGGGTCACGGCCCGGCTCGACGGCCGCTCGGGCACCTGGCCGGTGCGCGACGGCGAGTCCCTGCTCGACGCGGTGCTGCGGGCCCGCGCGGACGCCCCGTACGCCTGCAAGGGCGGGGTGTGCGGCACCTGCCGGGCGTTCGTGGTCTCGGGCGAGGTGCGGATGGACCGCAACTTCGCCCTGGAGGAGCAGGAGACGGAGGCCGGGTTCGTGCTGGCCTGCCAGTCGCACCCGGTGTCGGAGGAAGTGGAGATCGACTTCGACCGCTGACGGACGGCACGTACCGTCCGCGCTGCCCCGCCCGCCCCGCCCGCGCCGCCCCCCTGTCCATTTTTGAGAACGTGTTCTATCTTGACGCACCGTCAGAGAGAGCACGTTCCGGGGCACGCGGGAGGACAGGCAGTGGACTTCACCTTCACCGAGGAGCAGCAGGCCGCCGTCGAGGCGGCCAAGGCCGTGTTCGCGGACGTGGCCCCCGACGGCGTGCCCAGCCCCGCGCTCACCCCGCGGGCCGTGGCCGAGGAGTTCGACCGCGGCCTGTGGGGCAAGCTCGCCGACTCCGACCTGCTGAGCCTGGTCCTCTCCGAGGAGCACGGCGGCCCCGGACTCGACGCCATCGCCCTGTGCCTGGTGCTGCGCGAGGCGGGCAGGGTGCTGGCCCGGGTCCCGCTGCTGGAGCACTGCGCCACCGCCATGGCCGTCCAGGCCCACGGCAGCCCCGAACTGGCCTCCGCCCTGCTGCACGACGCCGGACACGGCAGCCTCGTCCTCACCGTCGCCGCGCACGGCCGCACCGGCCACGACCCGGCCGAACTGGCCGTCACCGCACGGCGGGACGGCGGGGAGTGGGTGCTGGAAGGGGTGCAGACCTCGGTCGCCTGGGCGCACAACGCCGACTGGATCGCGATCCCGGCCCACACCCGGGAGGGCGAGGCCGTCCTCGCGCTCGTCCCCCGCGTCACCGAGGGCCTGACCCTCGCCGAGCAGTACTCCACCAGCGGGGAGCGGCTCGCCGAGGTCACCCTGGACGGCGTACGGGTCCCGGCCGCGCACCTGATCGACGCCCCCGGCGCCTGGGACCACCTGCGCCAGCTGCTCGCCACCGGGACCTGCGCGCTCGCGCTCGGCCTCGGCGAGGGCGTCCTCACCATGACCAGCCAGTACACCAGCAAGCGCGAGCAGTTCGGCTTCCCGGTGGCCACCTTCCAGGCGGTCGCCGTCCAGGCCGCGGACCGCTACATCGACCTGCGCGCCATGGAGGTCACCCTCTGGCAGGCCGCCTGGCGGCTCGACGCCTCCACGGGCGGAGCGGGCGGCCCGCTGCCGAGCGCCGGCGATGTCGCCGTCGCCAAGATCTGGGCCTCCGAGGGCGTACGGCGCGTCGTGCAGACCGCGCAGCACCTGCACGGCGGCTTCGGCGCCGACACCGACTACCCGCTCCACCGCTACCACGCGTGGGCCAAGCAGCTGGAGCTCCAGCTCGGCCCGGCCGCCGTGCACGAGGAGGCGCTGGGCGACCTGCTGGCCGCCCACCCCCTCGCCTGAGGCAGGCGCGCCCTACCCGAGGCAGGCGCGCCCTGCCCGAGCAAGGCGCGTCCTAGACGACGAAGCCCGGGGTGCCCGCGTCGGTGACGACCGGGCGGCCCGCGGCCTCCCAGTCCTGCATGCCGCCGTCCACGTTCACGGCGTCGATGTCCTGGCCGCGCAGGTACTGGGCGACCTGGGCGGAGCGCCCGCCGACCCGGCACATCACGTAGACCGGGCGGTCGTCCTCGATCTTCTCGGTCAGCTCACCGATGCGCGCGACGAACTCGCTCATCGGGATGTGCAGCGCACCCTCGGCATGGCCGGCCGCCCATTCGTCGTTCTCCCGAACGTCGAGGACGAAGGCCTCGGAGGGCAGTGCGGAAGCGGCCACCGAGGGAAGCGGTCCGGAGTTCATGTCTGTCGCCTTCTCTCGTCACGGATAGCTGAGCCAACCTATCCGACCCGCCCCGCCTCACTCGGCCGCGAGTGCCGCCAGCTCCGCCTCACGCTTCTCCACGTCGCCGAGCAGCTGCTCCGCGATCTCCTCCAGCAGCCGGTCCGGATCCTCCGGGGCCATCCGCAGCATCGACCCGATCGCGCTCTCCTCCAGCTCCCGGGCCACCACCGACAGCAGTTCCTTGCGGCGCGAGAGCCACTCCAGGCGCTCGTACAGCTCCTCGCTCTCGCTCAGCCGCGGCTCGGCCGGCGCCGGGCCCGCCGCCCACTCCTGCGCCAGCTCGCGCAGCAGCTGCTCCTCGCCGCGCCCGTAGGCCGCGTTGACCCGCACGATGAACGCGTCGCGCCGCTCGCGCTCGGCCTCGTCCTGGGCGAGGTCCGGATGCGCCTGGCGGACCAGCTCGCGGTAGAGGCGGCGTACCTCCTCCGAGGGGCGCACCCGCTCCGGAGGACGCACCGAGCGGTCGGTGAGCATGGCGGACGCGTCGTCGGACATGCCATCCGAGTCCAGCCAGTCGTGGAACAGCTCGTCCACCCCGGGCATCGGCATCACCAGCGAGCGGGCCTCGCGCGCCCGGCGCAGGTCCTCCGGGTCCCCGGTACGCGCCGCCTTCGCCTCGGCGATCAGGGCGTCCAGCTCGTCGAGGCGCGAGTACATCGGGCCGAGCTTCTGGTGGTGCAGGCGGGAGAAGTTCTCCACCTCCACCCGGAAGGTCTCCACCGCGATCTCGAACTCGATCAGCGCCTGCTCGGCGGCCCGCACGGCGCGCTCCAGGCGCGCCTCGGGGCGCTCGTCGGCAGCGGGGCCGGGACCCTCACCGGGGCCGGGCTCGGGCGCTTCGGGGACTGTCTGCTCGCTCACCCGGCCAGCCTAAGGCCCGGCCGGCCGGGTGTTTCACGTGAAACATCGCGGAACTGCGCGCGGGCGGGCTCAGACCCCGGACTCCGCCGCGATCCGCCCGGACCGCACCGCCGCCACCAGTACGGCGTGGTCGGCCTCGCTCCGGTCGGCGTAGGCCACGGCGAAGGCGGCCATGGCCTCGTCCAGCTCCTCGTTCTTCCCGCAGTAGCCGGCCAGCAGCCGCGGATCGGCGCTGTGCGCGTGGGCCCGCGCCAGCAGGGCTCCGGTCATCCGCCCGTAGTCGTCGATCTGGTCGACGGCCAGCGCCGCCGGGTCCACGCTGCCCTTGCGGTTGCGGAACTGGCGGACCTGGAAGGGGCGACCCTCGACCGTCGTCCAGCCGAGCAGGATGTCGGAGACCACCTGCATGCGCTTCTGGCCGGCCACCACCCGGCGGCCCTCGTGCTCCTCCGGCGCGGAGACGAAGCCGAGCCCCGGCAGGTGAGGCAGGAGCACCGAGGGCCGGGCCTCCTTGACCTGGAGGACCAGGGCCTCGCCGCGGTGATCCAGCAGCAGCACCACGTAGGAGCGGGTGCCGACGCTGCCGGTCCCCACCACCCGGAAGGCCACGTCGTGGATCGCGTAGCGGGCCAGCAGCGGCTGCCGGTCCCCCTGCAGCGTCTCCAGGTACGGGCCCAGCGAGGCCGCCACGGCCGCCGCCTCCGCGTCGCCGACCCTGCGCAGTACCGGCAGCGCGTCCACGAAGGCCCGGCCGCCGTCGGCGGTGGCCTCGGTGGACTTGGCGGCGAACCGGGCCGAGGTGTTGTTGCGGGCCTTCTCCGAGACCCGCTCCAGGGTGCCCAGCAGGTCCCGGGCATCGGTGTGCGAGACCAGTTCCTCGTCCGCGATGGCGTTCCAGGCGTCCAGGGCCGGCAGTTTGGCCAGCAGCCGCATGGTGCGCCGGTAGGCGCCGGCCGCGTCGAGGGCGGCCGCGCGGCAGGTGTCCTCGTCCGCGCCGGCCACCCGGCCGGCCAGCACCAGCGAGGTCACCAGCCGCTTGAGGTCCCACTCCCACGGGCCGAAGACGGTCTCGTCGAAGTCGTTGAGGTCGATGACGAGCCGGCCGCGCGCGTCCCCGTACAGGCCGAAGTTGGCCGCGTGGGCGTCACCGCAGATCTGCGCGCCGATGCCGGTCACCGGGCCGCCGGAGAGGTCGTGCGCCATCAGTCCGGCCGACCCGCGCAGGAACGCGAAGGGGTTGGCCGCCATCCGGCCGACCCGTATCGGCGTCAGCTCGGCCACCCGGCCGGCGTTGGACTCCTCCACCGCCCGCACCGCGTCGGGCCGGTCGGCCGGGGCCTCGAAGTGCGCGTGCGCCGAACGGGGCACGCGCGTGCGCAGCGTCTTGCCGGCCTCCCTGGCCCAGCTCTTCGCCGGTCCCGCGGCGAAGCGCGGCGCGAACCCCTCTACCTCCGGGATCCGCCGGTCCGACTCCGGTGCCACCACGCGCTGTTCCGGTACCGCCGTCATGCGTTCCGCCCCCTGATCACCATCGGTTCGGCCCAGACCGTATCCAGAGCCCGGCGTCCCTGGCCAGCCGTGCCTACAGTCCGGCGTCCCTGGCGAGCAGGGCCGCCTGTACGCGGTTCTCGCACTCCAGCTTCGCCAGGATGCGGCTCACGTACGTCTTCACCGTCGCCTCGCTCATGTGCAGCCGGCGCCCCGCGTCCGCGTTGGAGAGTCCCTCGCCCAGCAGTGCCAGCACCCCGCGCTCGCGCTCGCTCAGCTCGGCCACCCGGCGCCGGGCCTCCTCGCCGCGGCCCGCGGACCGGCCGGACGCGATCTGGTCCACCACGTGCCGGGTCGCCGCCGGAGACAGGTAGGCGTCCCCCGCCGCGGCCGCCCGTACCGCGCCGATCAGCTCGCCGGGCGCCGAGTCCTTCAGCAGGAACCCCGCACCGCCACCGCTCAGCGCGCGCAGCACGTTCTCCTTCTCGCCGAAGGTGGTCAGGATCAGCGCCCGCACATCGGGCACCGCGCGCCCCAGCTCGGCCAGCGCCGTCAGCCCGTCCATGACCGGCATCTGGATGTCGAGCAGCACCACGTCCGGGACGTGCGCGCGGGCCAGCTCCACCGCTTCCCGGCCGTTCGCCGCCTCCGCGACCACCTCGATGTCCGCGGCCGAGGTCAGGATCATCCTGATCCCGGCCCGGATCAGCGGTTCGTCGTCGGCGATCACCACGCGGATCACTCTCGCTGTCACCCGTGCTCCTACTGCTTGGCCTGGTACGCCTGCTTCTCGACGAGCTTGCCGTCCTTGAAGCAGAACCGGAAAACGCTGTCGCTGCCCAGCTCGGAGTTGTCGTCCGCGAGCAGGGCCAGGCACGCGGCGCCCTGCGGACGCGGCGGCCCCTTCCGGTCGAGTCCCTCGGTCAGGATGCTGTCCCCGCTGGGCAGCCGCGAACGCACCTCGTCCTCCGGCTCGCCGACCTGGATCCGGTCGTACTCGGACTTGGGGAGCGTCGCGTCGCTCACCGAGCCCACGAGCAGCGCCACCGCGGCCCCGATCACGATCAGCAGCAGCACCACGGCCGCGACCGCGATCCCGCAGCCGAGCGTCACGCCGCCGACCCGGCCGCTGCGCAGCAGCTTCCGGTCGACCGCGGCCCAGTCGATGGGCGCCGAGCCCTCGGCGAGCATCCGGGCCCGCAGCTGCTGGCCGAAGTCGTCGGCGACCGCGCCGGCCCCCTCCTCCGTCAGGCCGCTCTCCCGCGCCCCGGCCGGCTCGGTCCCGTACGGGAGCACTCCGGCGACCCGGAACCCGCCGTCCTCGGTGACCCCCGCGTAGACCATGCCGCCGACCAGCCGGGCCCGTTCGCGCAGCCCCGTCAGCCCCTGTCCGCCGGAGACCACTTCCCCGGCGCCCGGGCCGGCCGCCGGGCCGTTGGCGATCTCCACGACCAGCGAGTCGTCCTCGTACCGCAGTTCCACCGTGATCGGCGCGCCCGGAGCGTGCTTGTAGGCGTTGGTCAGCGCCTCCTGGGCGATCCGGTACGCCGCGTGGTCGCACGCCGCGACCAGCGGCCGCGGCCGGCCCGCCCGCGTGAGCCGTACGTCGGTCCCCGCGCTCCGCGCCGCCTCCACGATCCCGGCGATGCCCGCGACCCCGCGCGCGGCCGGCTGCGGCTCCTCCACGGGCGCGGGCCCCTCCACCCCGTCGCTCAGGATGCCGACGACCTCGCGCAGCTCGTGCATGGCCGCGACCGAGGCCTGCCGTAGTACTCCCACCGCCTCGCGCTGCCGGTCGGTCAGCACCGGATCGACCTCCAGCGCACCGGTGTGCACCGAGATCAGGGCGAGCTGGTGGCCGAGGCTGTCGTGCATGTCCTGGGCGATGCGCTGGCGTTCGCGCAGCCGGGCCTGCCCGGCGACCATCGCCCGCTCGCGCAGCAGTTGGGCGTTGCGCTCCTGGAGGGCGCGCAGCAGCGTATTGCGCTGGGACCAGTAGCGGCTGGCCAGACCGGGCATGACCACGGTGGCCAGGAACAGCAGGGTGGTGAAGACGATGATCAGCACCGCCCGGCCCTGCGACCACTCCTTGACCAGGCTGAGGCCGAGCGAGAGGACGAAGGCGGCGGTGAAGGCCCCCAGCGCCCGCCCGACGCCGACGATGCGCCGCCCCGCCGACCAGCCGAGCGGGATCGCCACGAGGAAGGCCCCGGGCAGGTACACGCCCAGCGCCGAGCCCACCACCAGCGTGAACACGGGCAGTCGGCGGCGCAGCAGGACGAGCACCACCACGGCCGCGGCACTGGCCAGCATCCGCCCCGTGGAACCCTTGTCGAGCTCCTCGATCCCCAGCCCGAGCAGCGCCAGCACCGCGGCCAGCGCCAGATCCCCCGCCAGCATCCGCCGCGTCCAGGGCTCGGGCCCCTTCAGCCAGTCCCAACCCGCACGCGTTCTCGCCGTCGCATCCACGCGACCGACCCTAGACACCGGCCCGCTCGCCGGTCAGCTCTCTTTCGTCGCGCCCCACCCGACGAAAGTCGGACGGCCCCACCCACCCGCGGGTGTTTGCCGACCGCCCCTCCGAGGGATACGTCATCGAGCACCGGCCACATGCAAAACGGCCGCCACCGCTTTCGCGATGACGACCGTTTCGTCAAGTGGGCGAGGGGGGATTTGAACCCCCACGTCCCGAAGGACACTGGCACCTGAAGCCAGCGCGTCTGCCGTTCCGCCACTCGCCCGAGTAGCTACCAGCGGTTCTTCCCTTGCGGGCCGTTCCCCTGGCGACATCGGAACATTAGCACGTCGGACGGGGTGGATTCACATCGCTTTTCGTGCTCCCCGGAGCGCGGCCGTGGACGGCCCCTCCCGCACTCGGCTCCGGGTGCGGGACACTGTCCCCGGGGCGCCCCTACGATCGCTTGTGAGGACCAACACTCATGCGCTCGTGACCGATGGGGAACCACCCGAATCCGCCATGCGTGGATACGATCAGTAAGCAGTACAGGGCGACAACGACGGAGGAGGTGCCCCATGGGAGTCCTGAAGCGGTTCGAGCAGCGACTCGAAGGTCTGGTGAACGGCACCTTCGCCAAGGTGTTCAAGTCCGAGGTCCAGCCGGTGGAGATCGCAGGCGCCCTCCAGCGCGAGTGCGACAACAACGCCACCATCTGGAACCGGGAGCGGACGGTCGTCCCGAACGACTTCATCGTGGAACTGAGCGCGGGCGACTTCGAGCGCCTGAGTCCCTACTCGGGCCAGCTCGGCGACGAGCTCGCGGGCCTCGTCCGCGACTACGCCAAGCAGCAGCGCTACAGCTTCATGGGCCCCATCAAGGTCCACCTGGAGAAGGCCGACGACCTGGACACCGGGCTCTACCGGGTCCGCAGTCGCACGCTCGCCTCCAGCACCTCCCAGGCCCCGGGCCAGCCGGCTCCGGGCCAGGGGCGCCAGGGAGCGGCCCCGGCCCAGCCGGGCGGCTACGGCTACCCGCCGGCCGGCGCGCCTCCCATGCCCGCCGGTCCGCCCCCGGGCGGACCCGGCGCACGCCGTCCGGCGCCCGGCGCCGCGGCTCCCGTACCTCCCGTATCCCCCGGCGGCGCCGTCCGGCGCCACTGGATCGAGATCAACGGCACCCGCCACCAGATCTCGCGCCCGACGCTCGTACTCGGCCGAAGCACCGAAGCCGACGTGCGGATCGACGACCCCGGCGTCTCGCGCCGGCACTGTGAGATCCGGACCGGAACGCCCTCGACGATCCAGGATCTCGGGTCCACCAACGGCATCGTGGTGGACGGGCAGCACACCACCCGCGCTACGCTCCGCGACGGTTCGCGGATCGTCGTGGGCAGCACCACCATCATTTATCGGCAAGCCGAAGGGTGAAGCGGGGGCAATGTCAGAGCTGACCCTGACGGTCATGCGGTTGGGTTTCCTGGCCGTTCTGTGGCTGTTCGTCATCGTGGCCGTCCAGGTCATCCGCAGCGACCTCTTCGGTACGAGAGTCACGCAGCGCGGTTCCCGGCGCGGCGGGAACGCCGCCGGCGCCCCGCAGCAGCAGGGCCGCCAGGCCGCGGCCCCACCGCAGCAGCGCCAGCGCCGCGGTGCGCCCACCAAGCTCGTCGTCTCCGAGGGCACCCTCACGGGTACCACGGTCGCCCTCGCGGGGCAGACGATCACCCTGGGGCGCGCCCACGACTCCACGATCGTGCTGGACGACGACTACGCCTCCAGCAGGCATGCCAGGATCTACCCGGACCGTGACGGCCAGTGGATCGTCGAGGATCTCGGGTCCACCAACGGCACGTATCTCGACCGGACCCGGCTGACCACCCCGACGCCCATTCCGCCGGGCGCCCCGATCCGCATCGGCAAGACCGTCATCGAGCTGCGGAAGTAGTACGAGAATGAGCGAGCGGAGCGAGCGAGCCGCAGCGGTCCGTCCCACCGGGGACACGGACCCGAGCGCGCTCCAGGCCGGAGGGTGGGCAGTGTGGCTCGAGACCGGTTGTCTTCCGGGGCACCAACTTCGTCGACAGGGCAGGTGCGCATGAGTCTGTCCCTGCGGTTCGCCGCCGGATCGCACAAGGGCATGATCCGCGAGGGCAACGAGGACTCCGGCTACGCCGGTCCGCGTCTCCTCGCGATCGCCGACGGCATGGGCGGCCAGGCCGCCGGTGAAGTCGCCAGCTCCGAGGTGATCTCCACGCTCGTGCAGCTCGACGACGACGTCCCGGGCTCCGACATCCTCACCGCGCTCAGCACCGCCGTGCAGCGCGCCAACGACCAGTTGCGCGCCATGGTCGAGGAGGACCCGCAGCTCGAGGGCATGGGCACCACGCTCACGGCCCTGCTGTGGACCGGCCAGCGGCTGGGCCTCGTGCACGTCGGGGACTCCCGCGCGTACCTGCTCCGCGACGGCATCCTCACGCAGATCACCCAGGACCACACCTGGGTGCAGCGCCTCGTCGACGAGGGCCGGATCACCGAGGAGGAAGCCACCACGCACCCGCAGCGCTCCCTCCTGATGAGAGCGCTCGGCAGCGGCGACATCGTCGAACCCGACCTCTCCATCCGCGAGGTCCGGGCCGGCGACCGCTACCTGATCTGCTCCGACGGGCTCTCCGGCGTGGTCTCCCACCAGACCCTGGAGGAGACCCTCGCGGACTACCACGGCCCCCGCGAGACCGTGGCCTCGCTCATCCAGCTCGCACTGCGCGGCGGCGGCCCCGACAACATCACCTGCATCGTGGCCGACGTCCTCGACACCGACAGCGGCGACACCCTGGCCGCACAGGTCAACGACACCCCGGTCGTCGTCGGCGCGGTCGCCGAGAACCAGCACCACCAGTTCTTCGACGGCGGCAACGCCATGCAGACGCCGGCCGGCCGCGCCTCCGGGCTGGGCCGCCAGGCTCCCCCGCAGGCCGGTGCCTTCGGCCCGCCCGGCAGCGGAGAGGCCCCCGGCTACGGCGGTTACGGCGCCCAGGGACAGGGCGGCGGAGCCGGCGGCGGGTACGGCAGCTTCGGCGACCCGGACCCGTACGACGGGGACCAGGGCTACGAGGACACGTACGACCACCCGCGCCGGCGGCGCGGCAAGGGCCGCAAGTGGACCACGCGCACGCTGACCCTGCTCGTCGTCCTCGGCCTCATCGGCGGCGGCGTGTACGCGGGCTACCGCTGGACGCAGACCCAGTTCTACGTGGGCGTGAAGGGCGAGCACGTCGCGCTCTTCCGCGGCATCAGCCAGAAGCTCGGGCCCCTGGAACTCTCCAAGGTGGAGACGGACCGCCCCGACATCGAACTGAAGTACCTGCCGACCTTCAAGCGCAAGCAGGTCGAGGCCACCATCAGCGAGAACAACCTCGACGGCGCCCGCGAGAAGATCGATCAGCTCGGCACCCAGGCCTCCGCGTGCAAGAAGGACGAGGAGCGCCGGGCCGCCGAGGCGCAGGGCAACCAGACGCCCGGCCCCGTCCTGACCGCCGCCGAGCAGGTTGTCGTCGGCCAGTGCGAGAAGCAGTAGACAGACGCGGGCACAGGGGGCCTGCCACACCATGAGCGTTGTCACCAACACGACCACCATCGGCGCCATCGAGCTGCCGAGCCGGCGGAACACCGAGCTCCTGCTGCTCGCCTTCGCCGTGGTCATCCCGATCTTCGCGTACGCCAACGCGGGCCTGTCGATCCACGGGAAGCTGCCCCCGGGCATGCTCACCTACGGGCTCGGCCTCGGCGTGCTGGCGGGCATCGCGCACCTCGTCGTACGCCGTTACGCCAAGTACGCCGACCCGCTGCTGCTGCCGATCGCCACGCTGCTCAACGGGCTCGGCCTGGTGCTGATCTGGCGCCTCGACCAGTCCACGCGGCTGCAGAACACGGCCAAGCGGATCTACGGGGCGTTCTCCGAGTCCGCGCCCCGGCAGATGCTGTACACGGCGCTGGCCATCGCCCTGTTCGCCACGGTGCTGCTGGTCCTCAAGGACCACCGCGTGCTCCAGCGGTTCACGTACATCTCGATGGCCGCCTCGCTGGTGCTGCTGATCCTGCCGGTCGTCCCGGGTCTGGGCGCGGACGTCTTCGGCGCCAAGATCTGGATCAGCGTCGGCGGATTCTCCATCCAGCCCGGTGAGTTCGCGAAGATCGTCATCGCCGTGTTCTTCGCCGGCTACCTGATGGTCAAGCGCGACGCCCTGGCCCTGGCCAGCCGCCGCTTCATGGGCCTCTACCTGCCGCGCGGCCGCGACCTCGGCCCGATCCTGATGATCTGGGCGATGAGCCTGCTCGTCCTCGTCTTCGAGAACGACCTCGGCACCTCGCTGCTCTTCTTCGGCATGTTCGTGATCATGCTGTACGTCGCCACCGAGCGCACCAGCTGGATCGTGATCGGCCTGCTCATGAGCGTGGGCGGCGCGGCCGTCGTCGGCGCCACCGCGAGCCACGTCAAGGTCCGCGTCACCGCCTGGCTCGACCCCTTCGCCTGCTACTACAAGTCGGGCGCCTGCGAGCAGGTCGGCCAGTCGATCATGAGCTTCGGCTCCGGCGGGGTCCTCGGCACCGGCTGGGGACAGGGCAACTCCGACCTCATCGGGTTCGCCGCCAACTCCGACTTCATCTTCTCCACCGTCGGCGAGGAGCTCGGGCTCGCCGGGGTCATGGCCTTCCTCCTGCTCTACGGCCTGATCATCGAGCGGGGCGTGCGCACCGCCCTCGCCGCCCGCGACCCGTTCGGCAAGCTCTTCGCGATCGGCCTCTCGGGCGCCTTCGCGCTCCAGGTCTTCGTCGTCGCCGGCGGAGTCATGGGCCTCATCCCCCTCACCGGCATGACCATGCCCTTCCTCGCGTCCGGCGGCTCGTCCGTCCTCGCGAACTGGATCCTCATCGCCATCCTCATCCGGATCAGCGACACCGCACGCCGCCCTGCCCCGGCCCCGGCACCGTCCCCCGACTCCGAGATGACCCAGGTGGTCCGTCCGTCATGAACAAGCCCCTGCGCCGCATCTCGATCTTCTGCGGGCTGCTCGTCCTGGCACTGCTCGTGCGGACCAACTGGCTCCAGTACGTCAAGGCCGAGGAGCTGAGCACCCGCAAGGAGAACCGCCGGGTCCAGATCGCCCAGTACGCCACCGAACGCGGCAACATCATCGTCGAGGGCAACCCGATCACCGGCTCCGCCGTCACCGACGGCAGCGACTACAAGTACAAGCGCACCTACCTCGACGGCCCGCTGTGGTCCCCGGTGACCGGCTACGCCTCGCAGGCCTTCGGCTCCACGCAGCTGGAGTCCCTCGAGGACCAGATCCTGACCGGCAACGACGACCGGCTGTTCTTCGACCGCACCGTGGGCATGTTCACCGGCGAGAAGAAGCAGGGCGGCAACGTCGTCACGACGCTCAACGCCGCCGCGCAGAAGGCCGCGTTCGACAAGCTCGGCGACAAGAAGGGCGCCGTCGCGGCGATCGACCCGCGCACCGGCGCGATCCTCGCCCTGGTCAGCACCCCCTCGTACGACCCGTCCGTCTTCGCCGGCAACTCCAAGACCGACGAGAAGAACTGGGTCGAGCTCAAGGACAGCGAGGACAAGAAGCTGGTCAACCGCGCCCTGCGCGAGACCTACCCGCCCGGCTCCACCTTCAAGGTGGTCACCGCGGCCGCGGCCCTGGAGCACGGTGTCGTCACCGACATCAACGCGCCGACCGACACCCCCGAGCCGTACATCCTGCCGGGCACCAAGACGCCGATGGTCAACCACGCCAGCGGCTGCGAGAAGGCCAGCCTCAACGAGGCCCTGCGCGTCTCCTGCAACTCCGTGTTCGCCAACATGGGCGACAAGGTGACGCGGGACAACATGGTCAAGACCGCGGAGAAGTTCGGCTTCAACAACACCAAGATCGACGTCCCGGTCCGCGCGTTCGCCAGCGTCTACGACAAGACGATGGGCAAGGACGGCAACGCCCAGAGCGCCATCGGCCAGTTCAACACCGCGGCCACCCCGCTGCAGATGGCCATGGTCACCGCCGCGATCGCCAACGACGGCAAGCTGATGAAGCCGTACATGGTCGACCAGCTGACCGCGCCCAACCTCGACGTCATCGAGAAGCACGAGCCGCAGGAAATGAGCCGGCCCCTCTCCGCGGACAACGCGAAGAAGGTCCAGGAGATGATGGTCAACGTCGTCGAGAAGGGCACCGGCGGCAACGCGAAGATCAAGGGCACCACCGTCGGCGGCAAGACCGGCACCGCCCAGCACGGCGAGGGCAACAAGAAGCGCCCGTACGCCTGGTTCATCTCCTACGCCGAGAACCCCGACGGCAGCTCGCCCATCGCCGTCGCCGTCGTCATCGAGGACAGCGACGCGAGCCGCGAGGACATCTCCGGCGGCGGTCTGGCCGCACCCGTTGCCAAGGCCGTCATGGAGGCCGTATTGAAGAGCAACAAGGGGTGACGGGAGAGGCCGTGCACCACAAGAGAGCCGCAAGGGGCATACAGGTGTGATTCAGGTCACCTATTGGGACCGGATCCGTGCGTACGGTACCGGTCCGGTATCAGCCTGTGGTCACGAACCGATCACCGACGATCGGCCGGTAGCCTTTGCGCGAACAGCACACCGCCGGACCACACACGGGTGCGGTCGGGACTGACGGAGAGGGCTGCAACGTTATGGAAGAGCCGCGTCGCCTCGGCGGCCGGTACGAGCTGAGCCACGTGCTCGGCCGCGGTGGCATGGCCGAGGTCTACCTCGCCCACGACACCCGGCTCGGCCGTACCGTCGCCGTCAAGACCCTGCGCGCCGATCTCGCCCGCGACCCGTCCTTCCAGGCCCGGTTCCGTCGCGAGGCCCAGTCGGCCGCGTCGCTCAACCACCCGGCGATCGTCGCCGTGTACGACACCGGCGAGGACTACGTCGACAACATCTCCATCCCGTACATCGTGATGGAGTACGTCGACGGCTCGACCCTGCGCGAGCTGCTGCACTCGGGCCGCAAGCTGCTGCCGGAGCGCACCCTGGAGATGTGCATCGGCATCCTCCAGGCGCTCGAGTACTCGCACCGCGCCGGCATCGTGCACCGCGACATCAAGCCCGCCAACGTCATGCTGACCCGCTCGGGCCAGGTCAAGGTCATGGACTTCGGCATCGCCCGCGCCATGGGCGACTCCGGCATGACCATGACGCAGACCGCGGCCGTCATCGGCACCGCCCAGTACCTCTCACCGGAGCAGGCCAAGGGCGAGCAGGTCGACGCGCGGTCCGACCTCTACTCGGCCGGCTGCCTCCTGTACGAGCTCCTCAGCGTCCGGCCGCCCTTCATCGGGGACTCGCCGGTCGCCGTCGCCTACCAGCACGTACGGGAAGAGCCTCAGCCCCCGTCGAACTTCGACCCCGAGATCACGCCCGAGATGGACGCGATCGTGTTGAAGGCGCTGGTCAAGGACCCCGACTACCGCTACCAGTCGGCCGACGAGATGCGCGCCGACATCGAGGCCTGCCTCGACGGCCAGCCCGTCGCCGCCACCGCGGCCATGGGCGCGGCCGGCTACGGCTACCCCCACGACCAGGGCGGCTACGGGCACCAGGGCTACGACCAGCCCACCACCGCCCTGCGCACCGCCGACCCGGGCCAGACCTCCATGCTCCCGCCGATGCCCCCGGGCGACGCGGGCTACGGGTACGGGGACCAGGGCGGCTACGACCAGGGCGGCCACGGCCGCCGTCCGCAGAAGAAGAGCAAGGCCTCGACGATCCTGCTGGTGACCGCCGGCATCCTCGTCCTGGTCGGCGCGATCCTCATCGGACGCTCCCTCTTCAGCGGCGGCGCCGACAACCGGCCCGTGGTGCCCAAGCTGATCGGCGAGACCTTCGAGCAGGCGCAGAAGAGCGCCGACAACCTCGGCCTCGCCGTGACGAAGGACGGCGAGATGCCGTGCGACGCCGCCCCCAAGGGCAGCGTCTGCGAGCAGAGCCCGGCCGAGGGCACCAAGGTCGACAAGAAGACCGCCATCAAGGTGAAGGTCTCCACCGGCGCGCCCAAGGTCGCCGTTCCGAACGTCGTGAACCTGACGGTCGCGGACGCGGAGAAGGCGCTCACGGAGAAGGGCTTCCAGGTCGAGAAGAAGCCGGTCGAGTCCGACCGGTCCCCCGGCATCATCCTCGACCAGACCCCGAAGGGCGGCGAGGCCGAGAAGGGCTCGACCGTCGTCCTCCAGGTGGCCAAGGAACAGTCCAAGGCGACCGTCCCGGACCTCCTGGGCAAGAGCCAGGCGGACGCCGCCAAGGCGCTCAAGGACGCGAAGCTGAAGCTCGGCAGCGTCACCGAGGTGGACGCCCCGGGCTCCCCGCCGAAGACGGTGCTCCAGCAGGACCGCGCGGCCGGCGACTCGGTCGACGTGGGCACGGTGGTCAACATCTCCGTGGCCAAGGCGGTCCAGCAGATCCCGATCCCGAACCTGGCCGGCAAGACGGTCAACCAGGCGCGGGCGGAGCTGGCCTCCAAGGGCCTGGTCTTCGGTTCCGTGCTGTCCGGCCCGAACGAGGGCAAGGCGATCGTCCTGACCTCGGACCCGGCCGTCGGCCAGATGGTCCCGGCGGGCACGGTGGTCAACGTGAACACCCTCGCGGGCCAGGGCGGCAACAACAACGGCGGCGGCGGCTTCTTCGGAGGCCTCACGGGCAACTGACGGCCCCGCCCGACCGCGTCCAAAGGGTCCGGCCCCTCTCCACGAGAGGGGCCGGACCCTTTTGCTGCTGGAGTCCCAGACCTTGCGCACCAGCGTCCTGGAGCGGACGGACGTGCTCGACAAGGTGAAGGCGCTGTCGTTGCTGCCGGACGGGCTGCACGTGACGACGGCGATGGTGGCGGCGTATTTCCAAGTCGGCGAGCGAGCCGTCAACGCCATCATCCAGCGTCACAGGGCCGAGCTTGAGGCGAATGGACTGAGGATCCTGCGCGGGGCCGACCTGCAGGATTTTCTAAGCTGCAACATGCAGCTTAGAAGCTCCGGACGAGGGCTCGCCGTCTACTCCCGACGGGCCGTTCTCAACGTCGGAATGCTCCTGCGCGACAGCGAAGTCGCACGTCAGGTGCGTACGTACCTTCTCGACGCCGAGTACGAGGTCCGCACACGCCCTGTGGACAACTTCATCCACAGCCCCCACTGGGAAGAGCTGGGCGCGGTCAGGACGTGAAGGCCCTCACCGGAGTCATCGGCACCATCGACGCCATGAACTGGCGGGAGTTCCAGCAGCACGTCGCCGGGCTGCTGCGGCGCGACGGGTGCACCGACGTCGAGGTCTACGGCGGGCACGGCGGCGACCGTGGGGTCGACATCAGCGCCCGGACCGCCGACGGGCGGGTGGTCGCCGTGCAGTGCAAGAACTTCGCGCCGTTCCGCCACGTGCTCAGCGGTGAGATGCAGAAGTTCCTCGGTGCCGCCCAGGTGCTGCGGCGGGCCGACGTGGGGCTCTACGTGGCCACCTGCGGGTTTACCCGGGAATCACTGGCCATCGCTGCTCAAGGGGGCGTCACGGCCGTTCACAGGGGGCTTCTGGAGGCTTGGAGCGCCGGGGTGCGGCTTCAGGTGCTGCGCTGATTTCGAGAGTGACAGTTGGTCACTCTCGACGCCGGCTTATCCACAGCCCCGAACCGTCAGCGGAGCTCTGCCGGAGGGGTGCGGTCCTTGTCGACCTTTTCCGTGCGGACCAGTTCGCCCCAGACGATGTAGCGGTACTTCGAGGTGTAGACCGGGGTGCAGGTCGTCAGGGTGATGTAGCGGCCCGGGGCCGTTTTGCCCGATTCCTTGGGGACCGGGCTGATCGCGTCCACGTTGTAGCGCGAGGTCTGCTTCAGATCGGCGAAGACCTTGTACACGTACCAGGTGTCGCGGGTCTCGAAGACGACCGCGTCGCCCTTGTTGACCTTGTCGATGTTGTGGAACTTGGCGCCGTGGCCGTCGCGGTGCGCGGCCAGGGTGAAGTTGCCCGTCGCGTCCCACGGCAGCGCCGACTTGATCGGGTCCGTGTAGTAGCCGGCGACGCCCTCGTTGATGACGTCGGACTGGGTGCCCTTCTTGACGAGCACCTCGCCGTTCTTCATCGCCGGCACGTGCAGGAACCCGATGCCGCCCTGGGTGTCCAGCGCACCCGGCTCGGCGGGCGCAGACGGGGTCGGTCCCGGCTGGTCCCACTGCTCGCGGATCGCGTCGCCGCGCGCCGAGGCGTCCCGGTCCGCCAGGACGTTCGTCCACCACAGGGAGTACGCCACGAACAGGCCGAGCACCAGGCCCACCGTGATCAGGAGCTCGCCCAGCAGGCTCAGGAACCCCGCGAGGACGCTGCGGTTGCGGGGCGGTGCGGCACGTGACACTGCGGATCCTCTACGGGCTGGCCAGCTCGGGCGGAGCGCCCTGGCTGCGGGGGCGTTCACCGGTCATCCTGCCCCATACGATCAACCGATAGGTGCTGGTGAACTCAGGGGTGCAGGTGGTCAGCGTGATGTACCGGCCCGCGGATGTGAAGCCGGAACCCTCGGGTACGGGTTTGAGCACCGAGACGTTCTTCGTCGAGGTCTGCGCCAGCTGCGAGGTCATCTCGTACGTGTAGTACGTGTCCCGCGTCTCGACCACGATCTTGTCCCCCGGCACCAGCCGGTTGATGTAGCGGAACGGTTCGCCGTGGGTGTTGCGGTGCCCCGCCAGCCCGAAGTTGCCCTGGGCGTCGGACGGCATCGCCGACTTCACCGAGTTCTC
The DNA here is from genome assembly GCF_053609185.1 of Streptomyces sp. NPDC054956. Classification (NCBI taxonomy): domain Bacteria; kingdom Bacillati; phylum Actinomycetota; class Actinomycetes; order Kitasatosporales; family Streptomycetaceae; genus Streptomyces; species Streptomyces sp. NPDC054956. Next base: position 71,433 of record NZ_JBSGXB010000006.1, read on the forward strand.
GCCGCCGTCGTAGTGCCCGACGAGTCCCTTGTCGAGCACCTTCGGCTTGCTGATGCCCTCGGCCACCGGCACCTTCACGTCCAGCTTGGGGATGTGGAGGATCGCGAAGCCCTGCCCCGGCTCGAAGGCCGACACGGGCGGCGCGGCCGCCCCGGACGTTCCCTCGGTGCCGTCGCCGCCGCGCTGCCAGTTCTGCTGGAGCGAGCCGGCGGCGTCATGGGCCGTCCGGTCCGCCAGGAAGTTCGTGTACCAGATCTGGTAGACGACGAAGAGCAGCATCACCAGGCCCAGCGTGATGAACAGTTCCCCGCCGAACCGGCAGGCGACCACCAGCGGGCCGCCCGAGGCGGGCCGCCTGCGCCGGCGGCCCCGTCCCCGGGTGCCCGTACGCGTACGGGCGCGCTTGGCGGCCTGTTGCGCCGCCCTGCGCCGCGCGGCCCGGCCCTCCGAGGGCGCGGACGGCGCGAGGGACGTCACGCGACGGCCTTGCCCACCACCGGGGCCAGCCCCACCGAGCGCTCCACGGCGCCCGCGTCACCGCAGCGCACCAGCCAGTTCGCGAGCATCCGGTGGCCCCATTCGGTCAGCACGGACTCGGGGTGGAACTGCACTCCCTCGACGTCGTGCTCCCGGTGGCGCAGGCCCATGATGATCCCGTCCTCGGTCCGCGCCGTGACCTCCAGGGAGTCCGGGAGGGTCAGCGGCTCGGCGGCGAGGGAGTGGTAGCGGGTCGCGGTGAAGGGCGACGGCAGTCCCGCGAAGACACCGAGGCCCTCGTGCAGCACCGGCGAGGTCTTGCCGTGCAGGAGCTCGGGGGCGCGGCCGACGACCCCGCCGTAGGCGACGGCCATCGACTGCATGCCCAGGCAGACGCCGAAGACCGGTACGCCCGTGTCCGCGCAGTGGCGGACCATGTCCACGCAGACGCCCGCCTCTTCCGGGGTGCCCGGGCCGGGGGACAGCAGGACGCCGTCGAAGCCGTCCTGGGCGTGGGCGAGCTCGACCTCGTCGTTGCGCAGCACCTCGCACTCGGCGCCGAGCTGGTAGAGGTACTGGACCAGGTTGAAGACAAAGCTGTCGTAGTTGTCGACAACCAGAATGCGCGCGCTCACGGAGTGGCTCCCGATCCCTCGTCCACCGTCACATCGTTGAACGGAAGCAGCGGCTCGGCCCACGGGAAGACGTACTGGAACAGCACGAACACCACCGCGAGCACCAGCACGAGGGAGATCATCACGCGCACCCACGCGTTGCCCGGCAAATGCCGCCAGATCCAGCCGTACATGCCGCCTGTGTCCTTTTCGTCCACGATCGTTCAATGCACCGCAGGGGCGGTACAGCCACAGCCTAAAGCCAGCCGCCCGGAGCGGAGGGTCACCTTGCCAAACCCTCCGGCCTTCCCTCCGCGACGGTCCGGGTCAAGGTCAGTTCGGCCCAGACGACCAGGCGGTGGCTGTGGCCCCATTCCGGGTCGCAGGTGGTCAGGGTCAGGTAGCGCCCGGGTGCGGTGAAGGGCGAGCGGCTCGGCACCGGGTCCACGACGCCGAACTCGTCGGGCAGTACGCGCAACGCCTCGCGCCGGACGGTGTACGTGTACCAGGTGGTCGCGTCCTTGAGGACGACGGCGTCGCCGGGGCGCAGCTCCGGGATGTCCTTGAAGGGGTCGCCGTAGGTGCGGCGGTGGCCGGCCACCGCGAAGTTCCCGTCGCCGCCGAGCCGGGCCGTGCCGGTGTAGTGGCCGAGGCCCTTCTTCAGCAGGTCCGTGTCCGTGCCCTCCAGGACCGGCTTGTTCCAGTCCGGGCCGAAGCGCGGGATGTACATCTCGGCGAAGGCCTGGTTCGGGGGGTAGCCGGCGGGTGGCGGGACCGCCGTCGGCGCGCCGGCAGCGGGGGCCGGGGTGGCGGAGGGGGCCGGGGCGGGCCCGGCGGCGGCCGCGGGAGCCGCCGCCCAGCGGTCGCGCATCCGAGCCATCTCGCCGTCCATGGCCTGGTCGGCCTTGACCCCGGTCCACAGCAGCACGTACGCGACGAAGAGCACGATCAGGGAGCCCGCGGTCAGGCACACCTCGCTGAACGTCCGTACCAGCAGGCGCAGTACGGCGTCACGGGGCGGCGGACTCCAGCGGCTTCGCATAGTGGAGGTCCACTGTGCCGGAGTAGCCCGGCAGTGTCAGCGCCTTGTGCTCGTCCACTTTCCAGCCGAGCCCGTACGCGTTCACGTACAGCTGGTAGTTCTGCAGCGCCGGGGAGGCGGCGAGGGCCTTCTTCAGCGCGCCCGGGTCCCCGACGGCCGTCACCTTGTACGGGGGCGAGTACACGCGGCCCTGGAGGATCAGGGTGTTGCCCACGCAGCGCACGGCGCTGGTGGAGATCAGCCGCTGGTCCATGACCTGGATGCCCTCGGCCCCGCCCTGCCACAGGGCGTTCACGACGGCCTGGAGGTCCTGCTGGTGGATCACCAGGTCGTTGGGCTGGGGCTCGGGCACGTTGGGGATGCGGGCCGTGGCGTTGGGCGGCGCGTCGTTCAGGGTGACCGTGACGGCCTTGCCGCTGATCTCCTCGGTGCCCGAGGCGGCGCGCAGCGCGGCCAGCTTCGCGTCCTGGGCCTTGGTGCTGCCGTCGTCGCGTTCGGCGAGGGCGTCGACCTGGCCGCGCACGGTCGCGGTGCTCTTCTCCAGGTCCTGGTTGTTCTGGCTGCGCTCGTGGATCAGGTCCGTCAGCTTCAGGAGCGAGGCATCCGTGCGGATGTTCGTACCCTTGGAGGTGTTGAAGCTGGTGACGAAGATCAAGCCGGCCAGGGCGAAAACGGCGGCCGTGAGCAGCCGGACCGGTCTGGCACGGCGACGGGGACCCGCGGAGGAGTCGTCGGAATTGCTCAACGTACCCTTCTCCTTCAACGCCACAGGTCCACTACGCTAACGGACGCCCGGGGCAGGCAAGGTCCCCAGCCCATCGACAGGAGAGCCCCTCGTGCCGAAGTCACGTATCCGCAAGAAGGACGACTACACCCCGCCGCCCACGCGGACGCCACAGGCGATCAAGCTGACGAACCGCAGTTGGGTCGCGCCGGTCATGCTGGCGTTCTTCCTGGTCGGCCTGGCGTGGATTGTCGTCTTTTATCTGTCCGAGACCCAGCTTCCGATCGAAGCTCTCGGAAATTGGAACATTGTGGTCGGTTTCGGCTTCATCGCCGCGGGATTCGGTGTCTCCACGCAGTGGAAGTAGCCCTGCGCAAGCTCTCCCCATGAGTTATCCACAGCGTCATCCACACCTGAGGAAAAGACAGAAGATCTGTGGATAACTCTGTGGAGAGTTGACGCCGGTGTGATCAGGTGAGTGCGGAAAGCTCGGCCGTCCGGACCGCGATCACGGCCGCGGCCAGCAGGAACACCGCCACGCAGGTGCCCCACTGGATCAGTGTGCGATTCCGGCGATTCCGGCGATTCCGGGCGTCGTTTCCCGCTCCCGCGGCCGCACCGCCGGATTTCACCGGCCACAGCAGACCGAGAGCGAGCAGCGCTCCCGTGACCAGGCCGCCGATGTGGGCCTGCCAGGACACGTTGAGGCTGCCGCCGAACGGTACGAAGGTCAGCACCAGCATGAACACCACCACGGTGATCAGCGGGCGCATCTCGTAGCGCATCCGGCGGGCCAGCACCACGGTGGCGCCGAGCAGGCCGAAGACGGCCCCCGAGGCGCCGAGGGTGGCCACGTTCGGCGGGGTCAGCAGGTAGACCAGGGCGCTGCCGCCCAGGGCCGACACCAGGTACACGGTGAGGTAGCGGGCCCGGCCCAGGGCCTGCTCCAGCGGTCCGCCGATGAACCACAGGCCGAACATGTTGCCGATGATGTGCCACCACTCGACGTGCAGGAACGCCGAGGTGAGCAGCCGGTGGTACTCGCCGGTGGAGACGCCTTCGAGCGGCCCGCCCACCTGCTCGCGGTAGCGGCCGAGGAGCTCCAGCTGGATCGCCAGCTCGGGAAAGACCTGGCCCGCGAGGAACACCGCCGCGTTGATCCCGATCAGGATCTTGGTGACCAGGTACGGATCCGCGGCGACCACCCCGCCCGCGACGGTGCGCGGGGCGTTGGCGGCGGGCCCGTGGCCGGTGCCCGAGCCGTCGCGGACGCATTCGGGGCACTGGAAGCCGACCGAGGCGCTGATCATGCAGTCGGTGCAGATCGGCCGTTCACAGCGCGTGCAGCTGATGCCGGTCTCGCGGTCCGGGTGGCGGTAGCAGCCCGGAAGACGGTCGGTGTCCATCGGTCCCCTCGGTCGGCGGCGAGGCGGCGGGGCGGTGAGCCGTGGGGCCGCCGCGCCCGTCCGGTACGTATCGAGGACGGACGGGCGGGGGCGAAAGGTTCCCGTGCGCCGGGCGGGCCGGCGCGGGGAGCGACCCGGCGCCCGCGATGCTTCCGGTGCTTCTAGCGCTTCTCGACGACCACGGACTGGATGACCACGTCGTCCAGCGGGCGCTCGGTGCGCGGGTTGGTGGCGAGGGCCGCGATGGCCTTCACGATCTTCTGGCTGGCCTCGCTCGTGACCTCGCCGAAGATGGTGTGCTTGCGCGTCAGCCACGCGGTGGGGGCGACGGTGATGAAGAACTGCGAGCCGTTGGTGCCCGGGCCCGCGTTGGCCATCGCGAGCAGGAAGGGCTTGGTGAAGGCCAGGTCGGGGTGGAACTCGTCGGCGAACTGGTAGCCGGGGCCGCCGGTGCCGTTGCCGAGCGGGTCGCCGCCCTGGATCATGAAGCCGCTGATGACGCGGTGGAAGACGGTGCCGTCGTAGAGCGGGTCCGTGGTCTTCTGCCCGTCCGAGGGACGCGTCCATTCGCGGGCGCCGGTGGCGAGTTCCACGAAGTTGCGCACGGTCTTCGGAGCGAAGTTCTCCAACAGCTCGATCTCGATGTCGCCGTGGTTGGTCTTCAGGGTGGCGTAGAGCTTCTCGGCCACGGATCTGCCTTCCATAGTCATCACTGTCGGTTTCAGATCCTCGCACGGAGGGACTCACCGGACAGAAATCGTCCACCCGTATGCCCTGTCGCGCATGCCCGTCGGCGGTATGGGAGGCATGATCCGACAAAGGGTGGAAAGGTGAACTGTGTCCGCCACCGAGGAGGAGGAACCGTGACCCGCAAGGAAAGCGTGCGCCTGGCAGCCGAGAGCGCCAGGGAGAGTTTCCTGCACGCGGCGGAAGTGGTGGCACCGTACGCGGAATCCGCCAAGGACGCCGCGGTGCACTACGCCCATGAAGCCAATGAACGCCTGGCGCCGAAGGTGTCGGCCGCCGCCGACGTCGCCGCGCGGCAGGCGCGCATGACCTACGACAGTCATCTGCATCCCCGGATCAAGGCGGCGCGCACGCACGTGCCGCCGAACGTGGACCGGGCGGCGACGAACGCGGTGAAGCAGTCGCGCCGCGCGATGCGGCAGGCGGCCGACTACACGCAGCCCCGGCTGGAGACCGCGCTCGCGGCGGCGCAGCCGGTGGCCGAGGAACTCTCGTCGCGTTCGACGGCGGCACTGGCGGCGCTGCGCGGCCAGGTGTCGGCCAAGGAGGTGCAGAAGCTCGTACGGCGCAACGAGCGGCGGGCCCGCACGGGCCGGCTGTTCAAGGGAGTCGCGCTGGTCGGCGTACTGGCCGGCGGGGCTTTCGCCGCGTGGAAGTGGTGGGACCAGCAGTCGAACCCGGACTGGCTCGTCGAGCCGCCGGCGGCCACCGAGCTGTCGGCGCGCGACGAGGAGACCCCGGCGAGCTTCGACGAGGAGCTGGCGGCGAAGGAGCGCGACGCGGCGGAATCCGCCGCGGGGCCGCGGTCGGCCCTGGAGGAGGAGGCCGAGGCCGTGGAGGCGCGGATCGACGCGGAGGACGCGAGGCGCAAGCACCGCTGACCCCGCTGACGCCGGCGCCGTCGCCGGCCTCGAGAAGCGGAAGCGAAGAACGGAAGAGAAGAGCGGAAGAGGGGCCCGGATCCTTTGCGGATCCGGGCCCCTCTCGTCGTGTCCGCCCCTAGCCGGGGAGGGTGAGCTGCTGGCCCGGGTGGATCATGTCGGGGTTGGAGCCGATGACGCCCTTGTTCATGGCGTAGAGCTCGCGCCAGCGGCCCTCGTTGCCGAGCTCGCGGCGGGCGATCGCGGAGAGCGAGTCGCCGGGGCGGACGGTGTACATGCGGTGCGCCTTGGGCGCGGGCTTCGGCGCCGCGGGCACCGCCTTGTGCGCGGCCGAGGTCGGGGTCGGGGTGTGCGACATGTGGGGCGTCGCGGGCGGCGCGGCCGGGGGTGCGGGCGCGGGCTTCGGCGCCGCGGCGGCCATGCGCTCGGCCGCCGCCTTGGTGGCCGACGCCGCGTCGGTGTACCTGATGCCGGCGTCGCCGGGCATCGCGGCCGGGGGCGCCGGGGCGTCCGAGGCCTGTTGCTGCACCTGCTCAGCGGCCTTCTCGGCCGCCTTTTCCTTCTTCTTGTCGGACTTCATGAAGTCGAACAGTCCCATGTGCGTACGCCTCCGGCATGGTGGTGCCCCCCTGGGCAGATTGCCTCTTCCCACTCTCTGCCAGAAGGCGTCGGGCGGCCGTGTGACTGGGCCATCCGGGGGATCCGGGCGGCGGCCGGACCCGCTACTGACGGGCGCGGCGGGCCGGGCGCGGGCTCTCCGACGGGGTTTCCAGATCACCCTTGACCAGCAGTTTCAGCCCGTGCAGCAGGGCCGCGCGGTCCTTGTCCCCGAGCGAGGCCAGCGCGTCGGCGTGCACCTGGTCGACGATGCGGGTGCTCCGCTCGGCGACGGCGGCGCCCTTCTCGGTCACGTAGACGACCCGGGCCCGGCGGTCCTTGGTGGACGGCCGCCGCTCGGCCAGTCCGGCCTGCTCCAGTGCGTCGACGGTGACGACCATCGTCGTCTTGTCCATGTCGCCGATCTCGGCGAGCTGGATCTGGGTCCGCTCCTCCTCCAGCGCGTGCACGAGGACGCAGTGCATGCGGGCGGTGAGGCCGATCTCGGAGAGGGCCGCCGCCATCCGCGTGCGCAGGACATGGCTGGTGTGGTCCAGGAGGAAGGAGAGGTCGGGCTCGGTCCGGGTGGGCGCCATGGCAGTCATGTCCCCCAGCCTAACAACTCGATCCGAAATAAATCGTCTGCAACGAAACTATCTGCTACGGTCACACCAGTCGCCGCCGCCGATCACCGACTGGAGAGACAGATGACCGCCGTTTCCGCTCCCGCCCACGCAATACCGGCCCCCACCGTCTCCCGCGGACTGCGGTCCCGCTGGACGGCGCTCGGGGTGCTGTCCACCGGCGTCCTGATGACCGTCCTCGACGGCAGCATCGTCACCGTCGCGATGCCCGCCATCCAGGAGGACCTGGGCTTCACCCCCGCCGGTCTGAGCTGGGTCGTCAACGCCTACCTGATCGCCTTCGGCAGCCTGCTGCTGCTCGCGGGCCGCCTCGGCGACCTGATCGGCCGCAAGCGGATGTTCCTGGCCGGGACCGGGGTCTTCACCGGGGCCTCGCTGCTCGCCGGGTTCGCCGGCTCGCCCGAGGTGCTGATCGCCGCCCGCTTCCTGCAGGGCCTCGGCAGCGCCATGGCCTCGGCCGTCAGCCTCGGCATCCTGATCACCCTGTTCACCGAGCCCCGCGAACGCGCCAAGGCCATCGCCGTCTTCTCCTTCACCGGGGCGGCCGGGGCCTCCCTGGGGCAGGTGCTCGGCGGGGTCCTGACCGACGCCCTCGACTGGCACTGGATCTTCTTCATCAACCTGCCCATCGGACTCGCCGCCCTCGCGCTGGCCCTGCCCGCGCTCCCCGCCGACCAGGGACTCGGCCTGCGGGCCGGAGCCGACGTACTCGGCGCCCTCCTGGTCACCGCCGGTCTGATGCTCGGCATCTACACCGTGATCGAGGTCGAGCACCAGGGCTGGCTCTCGGCGCACACCCTCGGCCTCGGCGCCCTCTCCCTCGCCCTGCTCGCCGGCTTCGCCGTCCGCCAGGCCAAGGCCCGCACCCCGCTCGTCCCGCTGCGGATCTTCCGCTCCCGGAACGTGGTCGGCGCGAACCTGGTCCAGATGCTGATGGTGGCCGCGCTGTTCTCCTTCCAGATCCTGCTCGCCCTCCACCTCCAGAAGGTGCTCGGCTACGGGGCCGCCGAGACCGGCCTCGCGATGCTCCCGGCGGCCGTGGTCATCGGCGGGGTCTCGCTCTTCGCCTCCGCACCGCTCAATGCCCGCTTCGGCGAGCGCCGGGTCCTGCTCGCCGGACTCGCCCTGCTCGTCGCCGCCCTCGGCCTGCTGACCCGGCTCCCCGTCCACGCCGACTACGTCCGCGACCTGCTGCCCGTGATGCTGCTCGCCGCCGGCTTCGGCCTGGCCCTGCCCGCGCTCACCGCGCTCGGCATGTCCGGCGCCGACGAGCGGGACGCGGGCCTCGCCTCGGGCCTGTTCAACACCACCCAGCAGATCGGCATGGCGCTCGGCGTCGCCGTCCTGTCCACCCTGGCCGCCTCCCGCACCGACTCCCTGCTCGACAGCGGATGGAGCCGCGCCGAGGCCCTGACCTCCGGCTACCACCTGGCCTTCGGGATCGGCGCCGGCCTGCTGGCCCTGGCGCTCGCGGTGGCCGCGGCCCTGCTGCGGGCCACCCGTCGCCCGTGAGGGCCCCCGCCCCTCGAAGCGGCGCCGGACAGGC
>NZ_JBSGXB010000007.1:0-76434 GCF_053609185.1 Streptomyces sp. NPDC054956
CCCGCGGACCCGCCGTCCGCGTCGCGGGGGAGGAGCGGCCGGCCTAGGAGTTGCTCCACCCGGTCGTGCCGGAGTACGAGTCGAGCAGGTCCACCACGAAGACCAGGGTCGAGCCGGCCGGGATCAACGGCGAGGGCGACTGCTTGCCGTAGCCGAGACGCGGGGGAACGATGATCTCGCGCCGGCCGCCGACCCTCATCCCCCGCACACCCCGGTCCCAGCCCTTGATGACCTTGCCGCTGCCCAGGGCGAACTTGTACGGCTCGCCCCGGTCCCAGGAAGCGTCGAACTCCTTCCCGGACTCGAAGGTCACCCCGACGTAGTGGACCCTGACCACCATCCCCGGCTTCACCTCGGGCCCGTCCCCGACGACCAGGTCCCGGACGGTCAGCTCGCTGGGAGCATCCCCCTCCGGAACCTCGACCTCGGGCTTCGTCAGTTCGCTCATCGCCGCCTCACCACTCTCCGTCGCGAGCCCTCGCACGCACGGGTCACTGTAGGGCAGCGCCGCCGCTCGCCTAGAAGAAGCCGAGCTTCTTCGGCGAGTAGCTGACCAGCAGGTTCTTCGTCTGCTGGTAGTACACGGTCAGCACACCCACTGACCAGGCAAAACGCATGTAGTGCACCGGAGTGATCGCAGCTTGGTCCGCAACTGGTCCGGATCTTGGTCCGCTTGGGCGGAGCATGGACGGAGGGTGTATGCGGAGGTCAGGCGGGCTGTGACTGCTGCTTAGGGACGTGCCGTACGTGCGCGGTCCGGGTCCAGCCGTACTTCTGGCACCGCGGCCTCGACGGTGTGGGGGTCAGGTGTGGGGGTGGGTTTCGTACATGCGTACTGCGACGAGTAGGCCGGAGGCTGCGGTGAGGGCGGCGATGGCGTAGATGGCGGTGGTCAGGCCGTAGGCGTCGGCGAGGATACCGGCGAGGAGGGCGCCGACGGCGAAGCCGCCGTCCCGCCAGAGGCGGTAGATGCCGACGGCGCGGGCGCGCCAGGCGGGGTGGGCTACGTCTCCGATGACTGCGAGCAGGGTGGGGTAGACGAGGGCGGTGCCGATGCCGAGGAGGATCTGGGCGGTGGCCCAGACGGCGAAGGTGGTTCCGGCGGCGACGAGCGCGATGGCGGCGGCTTGGAGCAGCATGCCTGCGGTGATGAGGTGTTTGCGTCCGATGTGGTCGGACCACCAGCCCGTCAGCATCTGGCCGGCGCCCCAGACGGCGGGGTAGAGGGCGGCGAGGATGCCGATCTGGGCGATGGACAGGCCGTGGGTGGCGAAGAGCAGGGGGAAAATGCCCCAGGCGAGGGCGTCGTTGAGGTTGTTGACGAGGCCGGCCTGGCTGGCGGCCGAGAGGGCCTTGTCTCGGAGGCTGGTGAGGCGGGTGATCTGGCCGGTGGTCAGTTCCGCCTCGTGTCCGCCGCCTGTGGGGCCAGGGTGGCGGGTGGCTTCGTAGCGGGCGTGGTCGCGGGTCTCGCGTACGGCGAAGACGGACAGGCCCAGGGCCAGGACGGCGTAGGCGGCGCCGAGGAGGAACGGGGCGGGGCGGAGTCCGGCGTGTTCGGCGATGGCGCCGGTGGCCATGGCGGTCGCGGCGACGGCGCCGTATCCGGCGGCTTCGTTGAAGCCCATGGCGAGTCCCCGGCGTTCGGGGCCGGCGAGGTCGATCTTCATGATGACGGTGGTGGACCAGGTCAGGCCCTGGTTGATGCCGAGGAGGATGTTCGCGGCGATGATCCAGCCCCAGGTGGGGCCCCAGGCGAGCATGACGGGTACGGGCAGGGCGATCAGCCATCCGGCGATCAGGACGGGCTTGCGGCCGTAGCGGTCCGACCAGGTGCCGGCGAAGAAGTTGGTGACGGCCTTCGTCGCGCCGAACGCCACGATGTAGGTGAGTGCGGCGGTGTAGGCGGACAGGTGGAAGACGTCGTCGGCGAGCAGCGGCAGGACGGTGCGTTCCTGGCCGAGCATTCCGCCGACGAGCGCGTTGACCGCGACGAGCAGGGCGAACTGGGGGAGGTTGGCCCGCAGCCCGAGCCGTATGCCGGAACTCGTATCGCCGTCTGCGTGGATGCTCACGCCCCCTCCTGGAGGGGGCGGCCGGTGGCCTTAACCCAGTCGCCCGGGCCGCCGTCGAGGACGGCGAGATCCCGCTGCCCGGCGCGCAGCAGGAGGCTGGCCGCTGTCATGGCGCGCTCGCCGTGACCGCAGGCCACCACGGCACCGGCCGGAGCCTCGCCGGAGCGGGCCGCGAGATCGCCGAGTTCGATGTGGACCGCGTCGGGGATGTGTCCCGCGAGGTGTTCCGCCCGCTGGCGGATGTCCAGGACGGGCCGGCCCTCCATGCGGTCGGCGGTGAGCAGTTCGATGCTCTGGCGCTGTCCTCCGGCGCTGGTCCAGGAGTCCATGCCGCCGTCGAGGTGACCGGCCAGCCGCTCGTATCCGATCTTCAGCGCCTGCCAGGTGATCTCCGCGAGGTCCTGGCCGGGGGAGGTGACGAACACGAGCAGGCTGTCATCGGGCAGCAGCCAGCCCAGCCAGGTGGCGAACTGCCCACGCAGCGGGATCGAGATCGCGCCGGGTATGTGGCCCGCGGCGAAGTCGGCGACGGAGCGGACGTCGACGATCTGAGCGCCCTGGCCGAGGAGGCCGCGGACATCGGCCACCGCGAGCGGGGCGAGCGTGGGCGCGGAGCCGACGACCGCCGGCCCACGCCGGTTCGCCTCACCCAACCGGTCGAAGTACGCCGGGTAGGAACCGAGGCCGGCCAGCAGCTGCCGTACGAAGGCGTCCTCGTCCGGTGCGGCGAGCAGCGGGTTGGCCCGCCGCTGGTCACCGATGGTGGTGGTGCGCTCGGAGCCGGGAGGGGCGGAGCAGAACGAGCCCGCGCCGTGGGTGGGCCAGACCGCCGTGCTGTCCGGCAGCTCGGCCAGGCGCCGCAGCGAGTGGTACTGGGCGCGGGCCAGCTCTTCGGCGCGGTCGGCGCCGAGGAGGTCGGTGCGTGCGGCCGATCCGACGATCAGCGAACCACCGGTGAAGACGCCCAGCTCGCGGGTGCCGTCCAGGAGGAGGAAGGAGAGGTGTTCGTCGGTGTGGCCCGGGGTGGCCAGGGCCCGCAGGGTCAGCCCGCCGAGGTCGGTCTCGTCGCCGTCGCCGAGGGGCGTGTGCGGGAAGGCGCGGTGGCCGGCGGCAGAGGCCAGCACGGTCGCGTCGTCGTCGTGAGCGAGCTGGACGGCGCCGGAGAGGAAGTCGGCGTGCAGGTGGGTGTCGGCCGCGTACGCCACCCGCAGGCGCCGCCATCCGGCAGCGGTCCGGAGGGCTCGCAGGTCCCGGCTCGCGTCCACCGCGAGGGCGCGTCCGTCGCCGAGGTCGACGAGGTAGGCGCTGTTTCCCAGTCCCTCGTCCACCAGGGGTATCAAATGATCGTCGGCGAAGCCCATTAGGTCCTCCAGGTGACACGGTAGGGGCTCGGTGGTCCCAGCACCCATCCACAGATACAATATTCCATGGATCTATGGAGGATGCCATGGGAGACGCCGTACGCAAGTCGGCCCTGTACGACGCTTTCGCCCTCACGGGCAAGGCACTGAGCAGCGGGAAGCGCCTGGAACTGCTCGACCTGCTGGCGCAGGGCGAGCGCACGGTCGACGCGCTCGCCAAGGCGGCCGGACTGAACCTGACCACCGCCTCTGCGCACCTGCAGACCCTCAAGCAGGCCGGACTCGTCGCCACCCGCCGCGAGGGCGTGCGGATCCACTACCGCCTCGCCGGCGATGACGTTGCCGCCCTCTACGCCCTTCTGCGCCAGGTCGCCCGGACCCACCAGACCGCCGTCGAACCGGCACGCACGGCGTACCTCGGCACGGACGCGGCGGAAGAGGTCGACCGCGACGAACTGCAGGCCCGCGCGCAAGCGGGCGAAATCGTCGTCCTCGACGTCCGCCCAGCCGAGGAATACGCCGCAGGCCACATTCCCGGCGCGATCTCCATCCCGGTCGGGGAACTCGCCGAGCGCATCGCCGAACTACCGGACGACGTCGAGGTCGTCGCGTACTGCCGCGGCGCCTACTGCGTCCTCGCCCATGACGCCGTACGCCTGCTCCACCAGCACGGCCGCAAAGCCGTACGCCTCACCGACGGCATGCTGGAATGGCGCCTGGCCGACCTCCCCGTCGAGGCGGACGCCGCCTGAACCTTTGCCTGAACCGGTCCCACGAGTCACGCGCTCCACTGGGGGCTGTGCCGGCTCATGGCGCCGCCGTCGAGGAGGGAGCGGGCCGGGCTTGTGGGTCATCCAGCAGGCGGGGTGGACGAGCTGGAAGGTCGCGGCGAACGGTTGCGGCCAGATTCGATCGTGCGGCGCTCCGGCCGCTCGGGGCGCCGATATGGCCTCTGACCCGGGGCTACGCCCCTCTGCCGAGGCTTCCGTGGGGCCTCGTCTGCACCCGTGATGACCCTGCTTGCCTCCCTGAAGGGCACGGCTGGGGCACGTGCACCCCACACGCCTAGGCGCGGGCTCGACCAACTCGATCGGACCGGTAGTTCTGGGGTCCGACAGCGTCGGGCTTGCGGTGACCTCGCAGGCGCAATCGCTGTTCCATCAGGCGGTGCGGTGGTGAGGGACGTCAGAGGCTGGGCCAGAGCCCTACCGTCGTCGGGGCATACGGCGGCGTTCTGCTGTCTTGAGGCCGGCCTACACCCAGCGCCAGAACTTGATGGCACGAGCGACCTGCGGGCTCGTAGGATCCATCTATGGGTGACCGGAGCGAAAATGGCCTACCTGTTCTCAGCCGGTGGATGGACGGAGTTCCGACCCACCCACTGCGTTGGTACTTCGAGGCGGAGCGTCCGAACCGCTACCGGGGCGTCGTCCACGCGTGGTGGCGAAGCCCCATCCTGACGGTGATAGAGGAGACCCTCGCCATTCTGGAGCGGGTCCAGCCTGACGGGCTCGCAGCAAAGCGCCAGGATTTCCGGGGGTTCTGGGACCAGAGCGCGGAAGGTATGGAGCTCTTCCTTACGCACCGAGCCGAACTTACGGTTGCGTCGCACCTTGCGGCGAGCGGTGTGCCGTTCCGGTTCAACGGAGGCGAGGGGCCCGATCTACTCCTTGACGCCGGTGCGACGCGTTTCGGTATCGAGGTCAGCTCGCGTCGACCGAAGAGCCTTGACAGCTTGACCCGCGAGTTGCGTGCGGGGCTTCAGGCGAGAGGCATGCCGGCGGTGGTGACTACATCCACTGACCCCATCCCTCCCGTGGCAATTCGGGACAAGGTGCGCAGGGAGATCATCGAGGCGTTCCTGCCGTCCGGCGGAGGGCCGGGGGTCACATCCATGCGAGTGGAGGCCGCGCCGGCCAGACCTGAGGACGGGATACCTGCTGCGTGGGTGACCATCCGGGTCACGCCAAACGAGAGCCACAGCACGATGACGGCGCCGTACAACAGCCCTCACATGATCGCGACGGCACAGGAAGTGGCGCGCAACGTGCTGCGGGAGAAGCGGAAGGTGAGGCAGTCGAAGCTAATGCCGACTGTCCTAGTCGTGGATGTCAGCGGCACCGATTTGCCGGATCTCAGGTGTTGGGGCGATGTGTTCAGCCCCATGTGGGAGCGAACGGACGAGTTCGTCGCACTCGCGGCGATGACCATGACGAGGTTGAGCCGCGAGCCGCAACTGAGCTTCTCCGTCAACCCGTACGCCGATCTGGACGTTGTGCAAGCGATCACGGAGACAGCGAGGCCTTGTGCTCTGTTCGCCGGCCTGTCCGAATGCAACGAGAGCGCCCACCAACCTCAGAGGCCCCGCCCAGAGTTTTGACCGGACCCTGACGTCCACTCGCTTCGCAGATCAGCGGATGCCAGTCAGATGACGATGCGTGCCGCCCGTTCGCGGAGCTCCTGGGCCTCTGGGACCCCGTTGTACCGCCGGAGGCGGACTCGCATTTCCTGCAGGGCGGCCTGGACCTTCATGGAGCGGATGCCGTCGGCGCAGTCGAGGAACTTGCGCCAGGTGGCCATGGCCCCGTCCACGTCGCCTTGGCGCAGGCGGACGCCGCTAGGTCGGCGAGGACGAGGGCGCGGGTGCGGCGGCGGTCGAGGCCGTGGATGTCGAGGGCGAGGTGGAGGTGTTCTTCGGCGGCGTCGAGGTCACCAAGGCGGGAGACGGGCGGACTTGCGGCCTGCCCATGATGGGGATGTGCCCATCTCAGATGGAGGCGCGTCATGGCGGTCACTGAGGGTTTCGTACCGTTCCATGGGTTCCGCACCTGGTACAAGATCGTGGGTGAGCCTGGCGAAGAGCTGCCGCTGCTCGTGATCAACGGAGGACCCGGCTGCCCTCATGACTACATGACCGACCTGGAGGCACTCGACCGTGCCGTGATCTTCTACGACCAGCTCGGGTGCGGGCGCTCGGACCATCCGGAAGACCCCGCGTTGTGGGTCATGGATACCTTCGTCCAGGAGGTCACTGCCGTCCGGGAGGCCCTCGGGCTGGAGCGGCTGCACCTCTTGGGCCCCTCCTTCGGTGCCCAGGTGGCCCTGGAGTACGTGCTCACCCGCCCCGTCGGCCTGGCCAGCCTCACCCTGGCCGGCCCCCTGGCCAGTGCGCCCCTGTACGAGTCCGAGGCCCGCCGCCTGGAGCACTCTCTTCCGCCTGACACGCGGGCCGCCATCGCCCGGGACGAGGAGGGGGCCGCCATGGCCTTCTACCAGCGGTGGCTCTGCCGCCTGGACCCCTGGCCCGACCACCTCACCCGCTCTTTCGCGAACATGAACCACGACGTGTACGGGATCATGTGGGGCAAGGAATGGGACGTCACCGGCAACCTCAAGGACTGGGACGTCACCCCTCGCCTGGGCGAGCTGGACCTCCCCGTACTCATCACCTCCGGCCGCCACGACCTCACGACCCCCACGGTGGTCCGACCTCTGGCTGACGGCATCCCTGGCGCCGAGTGGGTCCTCTTCGAGCAGAGCTCCCACCTTCCTTCAGCCGAAGAACCGGACCACTACCGCGAGGTCCTCACCTCCTTCCTCACCAAGGCTGAGTCGCAACCCCCGTCAGCAGCTGGCTGGCTGGCTAGCTAGGAGTTGTCCGGGCGATCGCGGCCGGTGTCGCCCCGTTGTGCGCTTCGGCCGTGGCTTGCGCGATGAGGATGGCGACGTCGTCGTGGTCATCGGGGTGTCGCAGGGTCTGCAGGAGCCACGAACAGGTATCGGCCAGGGGCCGGCGGGGTCCGTCGAGGATGTGCACGAGGGTGTTCAGGCGCTCGTCGATGGGGTGGTGGCGGGTTTCGACGAGCCCGTCGGTGTAGAGGAGGAGCCGGTCGCCGGGGTTCAGGTCGAAGTCGGTGGTGTGGAAAGTGACGCCGCCGACGCCGAGGGGTGCGCCGGTGGGCAGGTCGAGGAGTCGGGGGTGGTGACCCGCTGCGGCGAGGACGGGCGGGAGGTGTCCTGCATTGGCGATGTGGCAGCGGTGGTCGTGGGGGTCATAGACGGCATAGACGCAGGTGGCGATGTAGTGCTCGAGTCCGAGGGTGATCTTGTCGAGATGCTGGAGGACCTGGTCAGGGGCCAGGTCAAGGTCGGCGAAGGCGCAGGTGGCGGTGCGCAGCCGGCCCATGGTTGCGGCGGCGTCGATGCCGTTGCCCATGACATCACCGACGACCAGGGCCGTCTTGTCATCAGTCAGGGGGATGACGTCGTACCAGTCGCCGCCGACTTCGTGGGATGCCTGGGCGGGCTGGTAGAGGGAGGCGATGTCCAGGCCTTGGGCTTGGGGCGGGTGGCCGGGCAGGAGGCTGCGCTGGAGGGTTTCGGCGGCGTTGCGGACGCTCTGGTGCCAGCGGGCGTTGTCGATGGCGACAGCAGCGCGGGCAGCCAGTTCCCCAGCGAGGATCACATCGTCTTCGTCGAACGGGAGCGGGTTGCGGGCGCGCAGCAGGTCGAAGGCGCCGAGAACCTCGTTGTGGGCGATCAACGGCACCGCGAGATAGGAGTGCACGCCCGCCCGTGAGAATGACGCCGCGGCATCGGAGTCGCGGGCTATGCGGAGAAGGTCTTCGTCGCCGACACGGGCCACGAGTACCGGCTGTCCGGTGTGGACGCACTGGGTGATCAGCCGGTCCGCCCCGTACGACGACAGGTCGCCGACTTTGTCCGCGGCGTCGGTGGCCTCGGTCGGGTAGGCGGCGGCCACGGCGAGCGCGCGGAACACCTCCGGCCCGTCGTGGGGACCCGAGGCTCGGCGGAAGGCCAGCACGGCGTCCAGGACGTCCACGGCCGCCAAGTCGGCCAAGCCGGGGACGGCGACCTGGGCCAGTTCATGGGCGGTCTTCTCCACATCCAGCGTGGTACCGACGCAGGCGGAAGCGTCGGCGATCAGAGCCAGGCGGCGCCGAGCGCGGTCAGCCTCCGTCGCGGCCCGATGGCGTTCGCTGACGTCTACGACGGAACTGGCCACGCCGATCACCCGGCCGCTGGGACCTTCGAGCCGGTAGTACGACACCGACCAGGCGTGATCGTGGTCCGGGTCGCCCGGCGTCCGGCCGACGGAGTACTGGTCGATCAGCGGCGTGCCGGTGACCAGGACCTGGCGCAGCGCGGACTCGATGGTGTCGACGTCGAGGAACGGAACGATGTCCTGGATTCGGCGGCCGATGTGGTCGGCGGCCGGGACACCGTTGATACGTTCCAATGCCGGGTTGACCAGGAGGTAGCGGAGGTCGGTATCCAGCAGGGCGATGCCGATGGGGGCCTGCGACACAAGGCGCTGGGACAGGGCCAGGTCGGTCTCCACCCGATGCAGCATGCTCTGGTCGGCAGCGATGCCCAGGGCGTAGACGTCGCCGAGGTCGTCCAGCAGGCGCATGTTGCGGAACTCCACCAGGCGCGTGCTGCCGTCCTTGTGTCGGATGGGGAACGCGCCTGCCCAGCTCGCCCCGGTGCTCATCACCTCGGCGAACAGCTTTGTCACCAGTTCCTGGTGTTCTTCGCGGACCAAGAGGTGTGCTGCGTGCCGGCCCAGAGCTTCCTCGGCGGTGTAACCGAACACCTCGTCGGCCTGTGGGCTCCAGAACACGATCCGCCCGCGGGTGTCCAGCACGACCGCGGCCACGCTGAGCAGATCGAGCAGCCCTCCCGGCGGCGACGGCCCCTCCCGTCGGTCCCGCTCCTCATCCGGGAGCGGCTCGTGTGCACCCATCCCTGACGGCTCCCTCCTCAGCGGAGCCCGGCCGGGGTACGGACCGGTTGAGGGCTTCGTTTCCATGCTGCCCCCGCAGCCGGTGCTTCACGACCGGTGGCGCCCCGAGCGGCACCGGGCGTCGCCGGCCGGGGCATGAGGGCGCCCGATCCTGTCGGGCGCCCACCCGGAGCCCGGAGCATCCCCGCGTTCATCGCCCCGACTGCGGCCGCGATGCGGCATGACAGATGACCAGCAGCAGTGGTGTGAGACGGCCATTCCCGGGCTGCATATGCGCGTCGCCGCAGGGGAGCCGGAGTCAGCAGGAGGTCACCGGGGCATTGACGTGCGGGTCCGCGCAGCCCGCACCAAGGCTGCTACCAGGCCGCGGGCACGGGCCTTCGTTGCAGATGCAGGTGTAGTGCGGGTTGACCATCTGAGTGCAGCGGGCTTCTGCGGTCGGGCCGAGGAGGAGCTGTGCCTCGCTGCTGGTGAGCCCGTAGCCGGCCTGGAGCCAGTGGATCATCTCGGCGAACGCCGTCCGCATCGCGTCGTCGAGCGGACGGGCGCACGCGGTGGTGGCGATGTGGGTGGGTGTTTCGACGCGGGGCCAGTGCAGGCGGGGTGTGGGGGGCTGGACGTCGACGTGGATGCGCACGTTTCCCCGCTCGACGCAGCCCTTCTCCTGTTGCTCAACCTGGGCACTGACCGCCCCGACAACGCCCAGCTCCTCGCCCGTAGTAGCGCACGTCTGGTCAGGCAGGACCACGTTGCCAAGGCCCCGGTCATCGTCGTCGCCGGACCCGCCGCCCCGACCGCCGGGGCCGATCAGTCCAAACTCGGCAACACCCGCTACTGGATCGACGACGACGGCCGCCTGCTCCGCTTCAGCGCGCGGGCCGGCGGAGAGAGCACGTGGATGACCGCAGAACTGCCCCCCCGCTGCCGCCAGCGCCGCAGGCACTCACCCAGGCCGCACTCGACCCGCCGAGTTCTCCGTCCCCCGTGCCAAACTCAACCCCGCTCCGGCAATGACGAAGGTGAACAGGGGCAGCCGGCCTCGGACGCCCGGTAGGCGACGACCGCCTGCGTTAGTTCCGGGGCACCGCGAGCACACCTGCGGACCGTCCGCCGGGGGTCGATCTGCAAGCACCCCGACGACGCACGTCCGCACGGAGATCTACGGTCCTACCGGCGGGGCAGCCGGGCCTTGATCAAGTACTCGGCTTCCTCGGACAGGCGCGCACGCCGGCCTTCTTGGTCGGTGATCTCAATCTCTCCGCGCAAGGCCAACTCCGTTCGCAGTACGGTCGTTCTCGGGACAGGCACCCGCTGGCCTGGCTTTTCCGTGAACGGCCGCAGCTCTGCTGCCAGGGTCTTCGCGTCGTCCGATGCGCCCCGGCGCAGCGATAGGAAGACCCGGGCCAGCCAGTCCGCGGGGATCTGCACCATGAAGTCGGTCATGCTGGTGTAACGACCAGCCCAGGTGGTCCGTGTCGTTTAACCGCCCGGGCGGCCCAAGGGTGCCGAGGCAGTCCGCGGTTGCTCGGCATGTGGTTGCACACCGTCTCCCGCCCCCCTGGCGACGTGACTGTGGCTTCGAGGGGCGAGGAGCCGGCGGGTGCCCGCCGTTCAGGGGGGCCGCGATGCCCTGGCGGGCACCTTCATCTGACATCACCCGGGCCATCACACCACTCACCACGTGCTCTGAGTGGTGTGTTTACACCTGATCGGACGATCCGTAGCAGGACAGGGCCTGGGGCCGCGCCGGTTCAGGCGGCGGCTTCCTTCGGCAGGCCTCGGGCGGTGACGACTCGGGCGCTGCCGTCGGCCAGCCGGTAGGACAGTCCCACCACGGCTGTCTGTCCGGTGGTCACCTGGTCGGCAAGCACACGGGAGCGGTCCAGGAGGAGGTCGACGGTGTGCCGTATGTGCTCGGCGATGATGTCGTCATCCTCAGTGAGCCCGGCGGCACGGGCGGCCAGGACACTGGGCGTCACACGCTCGATGACATCGCGTACGTACCCGGTGGCGGCGACACCTTCGGTGAGGGCGGCGCGGGTCGCTGCGACCGCCCCGCACGTGTCGTGGCCCAGCACCACGACCAGCGGGCAGTCCAGCACACTCACCCCGTACTCGATGCTGCCCAGCACCTCCGGCCCCGCCACGTGGCCTGCCGTGCGGACGACGAAAAGGTCGCCCAGGCCCCGGTCGAAGATGATCTCGGCGGCGAGACGGGAGTCGGAGCAGCCGAAGAGCACGGCGAACGGGCGCTGAGCGGGCGCGGTCTCGGTGCGGCGCGCCGCGTCCTGGTTCGGATGCTCAGGCGTGCCCGTGATGAACCGCTGGTTGCCGGCCAGCAGCAGTTCGAAGGCCTCGGACGGCGTGGGGGACGGTGCGTCGGTCATGGCCGCAGGCTACGACCCCGCACGGCACGCCACAGCACGGGGTCCGCCAAAGGGGCACGGGTGCGCCGGCTGCGGCCGGGCACCCTGGCGGTCACGGCTCCAGCAGGTCGGGAACGATCTTGCGTAGGTCCTCGGCGCTGATCGCTCCGGCGCGCTTGAGGACCGGTACCAGGCCTGTGAGGTCGACGATCGAAGAGGCGACGGCAGCCTCGGTGGGCCCGCCGTCGAGGTAGACGGCGACCGAGTCGCCGAGCATGCCCTGCGCGGCATCGCAGTCCTGCGGGGACGGGTGCCCGGTCAGGTTGGCGCTGGAGACCGCCATCGGCCCGGTCTCGGCGAGCAGCTCAAGTGCCACCGGATGGGAGGGCATCCGGACCGCGACCGTGCCGTGGGTCTCGCCGAGATCCCAGTTCAGCGACGGCTTGTGGCGCACCACGAGGGTCAGCCCGCCGGGCCAGAAGGCTTCCACCAGTGCCCAGCCCTGCTTGGGGAAGTCGGCGACGAGATCGTGCAGTGAGTCGGGGGAGGCGACCAGCACGGGTGAGGGCATGGCCCGGTCCCGGCCTTTGGCCTCCAGCAGTCCCTGCACCGCGTCGCGATCGAACGCGTCCGCGCCGATGCCGTAGACGGTGTCCGTCGGCAGCACCACCAACTCACCCCGGCGCACTGCCAGAGCCGCCACACGCAACCCGTCGACCCGGCCCGACGCCGTGGAACAGTCATAACGAAGGGCCATGGCCATCCTCCATCCCACCGGGCGCTCGGCCCGCACCTGCTGGCTCATCCCGGCAGGCTACCGGCACGCAGGATCGTCCGTAGTCGTGATGTCACCGCTCAGCCATTCGGGTCAAGCCTCTTCACCGTGATGGAGTCGCCTGATCGCTTTACCGTGCGAGCAACGGCGGCCGGCGCTCTTCCCCGCCTCCGGCATCTGACGAGGTCTCGGTCCGGGAGGAAGGGGGCGGACCGGGCCAGGTCTGAACGCATCCGAGCTTAAGGATCGAGCGATGACGGACGGGGGCACGCCTAACCGACACCGGGGGCGGGCTGCCTTACGCCTGGCTGGGAGTGGCTGGCCGAAAATGGAGTCCCTGATTCGGGTGGACTGGTGTGGCGCCACTCGCCCAGCTGACCTCCACTCGTCGATGATGTCGGGGTGCTCGCCGGGCGTGGGCGGCCAGCGAGAACGGACGCCGCCATCCCGACGGTGCGGCGTGGCAGCCAGGAGAGCGATGCAGATGATCGTGGTGGATGCCTGCGACGAGTGGAGTCCGTTGCGAGAGGTGGTGGTCGGCACCGCCTACGGGGCGATGTTCCCGGCCGAGGACCAGCGCATGATCGAGGCGACGATGCCTCGGGAGTACTGGGGGGAGTTCCGCCCAGGGCACCCTTTCCCGTCCTGGATCGTCGAGGCTGCCGAGCGGGAACTCCAAGGCCTCGCGGAACTGCTGGAGGCCGTGGGCTGTGTGGTGCACCGCCCCCGTCGGGTGCCGTGGGCTGGACTCGACGGCTACTGCGCGGCCATGCCTCGGGATGTCCTGCTCGTCATGGGCAACCGGGTGATCGAAGCCCCGATGGCATGGCGCACCCGCCGTCACGAGCTGCTGGCCTACTGGCCGCTCCTGCAGCGCTTCCGCCAGTCGGGTGGGCACTGGCTGCCGTCGGCCGTGGATCTCAGCGTCGACCCCCTCGCCAGCGGGCCCTCGTACTCCGGACGCCGGGTGATTGGCGAGGGTCGCCCCGCGTGGGACGCCGCCGACTTCCTGCGTTTGGGGCCTGGGACTGTCGTTGGTCAGCTCAGCCACGTCACCAACCGCTCAGGTGTTGACCACCTGCGCCATCAGCTCGGTTCCTCCACTCGTGTCCATCTAGTACAGCCCGATGACCCGCACGCCATGCACATCGACGCCACCCTGTGCCCTTTGCGCGAAGGCCTGGCCCTGTACAACCCCGAGCGGATCGATCCCGTCCACCTCGTCGGCACTCCCCTGGAAGGCTGGGAACTCCTACCCGCACCGACGCCCGAACCACGCGACAGCCCACCGCTCTACATGACCAGCCCCTGGGTGAACATGAACCTGCTGGTCATTGACCACGAGCACGTCGTCGTCGAAGCAGGCGACGAAAAGCTCCAGGCGCTCCTCGTCTCACTGGGTCTCACGCCGCTGCCCCTACCCTTCCGCCATGTCCAGGCACTGGGAGGCTCGTTCCACTGCGCTACGCTCGACTTGCGCCGAATCCGCCACGCACCAGTGCCTGCCGGATAGACGAGGGCTACACCGCACTCAACGCCACTGCGGCCCGGGCTGCCAGCACCGATGGCGCCGAGCAACCTCGTCGTCGGTGCGCCGGCCCGGTGGCTGCTGCGCCTCCAAGGAGTCGTGCTGACGTTCCGTGATCCGGCCGTTCGGCGGTGGCCGTGATGAGGTCGAGGACCGCGCGGATGCCGCCGTGGGCGTAGGCGTGGCGCTGGCGGTCGGCGGGGTGCCCCGGCGGAGGAGCCGGGTGAGCCGGGTGGTGACGTCCTGGGTGTCCCCGGCCTCCGCGAGCTGGAAGTGATCTCCGACGTACCGGACGAGGTACGGACCCTGCTGCTCGTCGGCCACAACCCGGGCCTGGCGGATCTGGCCGTCAGCCTTGCCCGGGAGGCCACGGACGCCGCGGAGGCCGCGGCGATGGACCGCCTGTCCGAGAAGTTCCCGACATCCGCGATCGCGGGTGAAGGTGCGGCAGGGTATGGGCCGAACGGCTCGTGTCCGCAACGCCTGGGTGAAGTACACGTGAACGGCGTGCGGTGATCCACACAGAGGGGCACCACAGCGGATCCGGCATCAAGGACGACCCGAAGTCCCAGGCTGAGAGCCGCTGCTCCTTACGGGTGGATGTCCTTTCCCATGCGTCGCGCACTCGGGCAGACTCCGTGATCGCCAGCCCGATCGCTCGGCACCTCACGGCCGAAGGAGCACACACGATGAACTACCCCACCGACCTGCGGTACAGCAGTGATCACGAGTGGATCCGGGTGAACGGTGACTCTGCCCGCGTCGGTATCACCGACTTCTCCCAGAAGCAGCTCGGCGAGATGGTTTATGTCGAGCAGCCGAGGGTTGGCGACACCTTCGATGCGGGGGAGCCTTTCGGCTCGGTGGAGTCGGTCAAGGCGGCCACCGAGGTGTACATGCCGGTGGCTGGTGAGGTGGTCGCGGTGAACGAGAAGCTGAACGACGAGCCGGACCTGATCAACCAGGATCCGTACGACGACGGTTGGATGATCGAGATCCGCGTCCGCGACGGGGACGCCCTGCGCGGGCTGAAGACCGCAGCGCAGTACGAGGCGTACATCAAGTCCGAGGAATGACCGGCCGCCGTCACGCCGTCCCGGCAGAGGCGAATCGACTCGGCCACCGTGCGGAGGCAGAAATCGTCCCGCACGGTGATCGACAGCCCGGCTCGCTGAGCCTGTGCCACCACCACGAGAGCGGAACTGCCGTGCTCGTCTACGGCGAACAAGCAACTGTCCGGGCTCACCGCCGGTACGGGAACGCCCAGCACCTCTGCCGAGATCCCGCACAGCCGACGCTCGATGCCGGTGCGAGACGAGCGGGATCACAGGGCACCACACACTGCGGTATGCGAGTGATTGCGGGCCTGGGACGAATGGTCCATGCGCCGGGCGGCGCATGCGGTGCCGGTGGAGGCCGGACTTACCTGCCGAGTGTGGCGGTTCCGCTGCGCTCGGCGGGAAGCGGCAATGCCTGTTCGGGCCGCCGGTGCTATGCGGTCTCGTCCGTGAGCCATTGCGGTGTGCGGAATCCGTTTCCGCCGTACATGGGGAGTTCTATCGATTCTCCGTATCGGGCGAGTTGGGTCCAGGGTCGGTTGATGCCTGCGGTGCCGTATCGGCGCACTCGGGTGACGGTGTCGAGGTCGAGGACGTCGATGAGGATCTCTTCGCCGGGTCCGGCCTGCTGCCGGATCGTGCCTTCGGGGTCGACGATGGTGCTGGTGCCGACGCCGGCGGGGTTGGAGGCGTTGATGTTGACGACGTAGACCTGGTTGGTCCAGGCGTTGGCGCGGGCGCAGACGATTTCCATCTCCCGATCGCGGGTGGGTGTCAGGGTGGGCTGGATGATGATCTCCGCTCCCAGCCAGGCGAGCTGGCGGGCGGTTTCCGGGAAGGAGCCGTCGTAGCAGATGGCAAGGCCCACCCGGCCGGCGCCGGGGATGTCGAAGACGGTGAATTCGTGACCGGGGGTGGTCTTCTCGTACGGCTGCCAGGGGAAGACCTTGCGGTAGCGGGCGACGATCTCGCCCTCGGGTGAGACGGCGAGCGCGGTGTTGTAGATGTGCCCGTCCGCGGCTCGCTCGTAGAGGCTCCCCGGGATCAGCCACAGGCCGGTCTCTACGGCGAGAGCGCAGATGCGGTCGGTGAGGGGGCCCGGGATCGTGACGGCGGCCTGTTCCATCCAGTCGTCCGGGGCCGGCTGGAGCAGGGCGCCTTCCGCGGCGAGCAGCAGTTCGGGGACGACGACGAGCTGGACGTGGGGGAACAGGTCGCGAGTGGCGCGGACCTGGTCGGCGAAGCGCTGCCAGCTCGCTTCGAGGTCGTGGGGTACCGGTGTGGTCTGTATGGCGGCGATGGCGAGCGTGCGCATGGGTGTCAGTCCTCGGTGACGGTGAGTTCGGCGACCGTGGTGCGGCCGTCGCGGAAGAAGCGGTGGAAGCGTGTGCGGGCGATGAGGAGGGCCAGGGTTCCGGCGGCGATGGAGCCGGCGCCGAGCAGGAAGACTCCGCCGATGCCGTGGAGGGAAGTGCTGCCGTAGGCCGGGTCGTACATGTCGTGGGCGCTGCGGGCGAAGGCGGCCAGCATGGTCAGGCCGCCGAGCAGGGGCAGGACGCCGCGCAGCAGCAGGTCGCGTGGGGAGTCGAGGAGCCGTTTGCGGAAGTACCAGACGCAGGCCAGGGCAGTGGTGCCGTAGTAGCAGGCGATGAGCAGGCCGATGCAGAGGATGGCGTCGCCGAGGAAATCGGTGGAGACAGCCCTGAGGAGGATGAGCAGGCAGGCCGCGGCCGCTCCGAAGAAGAGGGTTCCGAAGCCAGGCGTGCGGTGGCGGGGGTGGATGCGGGCGAAGGAGCGGGGCAGGGCGCCGTGGGTGGCCATGGACAGGGTGCTGCGGGAGGAGCCGACGAGGCAGGTGAGGAGGGCCGAGACGGCCGAGACGCACACGGCCAGCTCCATGACCTTGGCCGGCGCGGCGCCCAGTACCGGCGGGGCGAGGGTGGTCAGGATGTCGGCGGCGTTGGCGGGATTGCCCAGCCCGATGCCATCGGTACCGGTTCCGGCGAAGCTGATCGCCGCGAACGCGATGAAGAGGTAGGTGCCCAGCAGTACGAGGGTCGAGACGACGGCGGCCTGGCCGGCGACGCGCTCGCCGTCGCGGGTCTCCTCGTTCGCGGTGATCAGCGCGTCCCAGCCCCAGTAGATGAACAGGCACAGCAGTACCGCTTCGGCGAAGGATCCGAGATCGGTGAAGGCGAAGGGGTTGAGCCAGTCGAGCGACGGGGTGGCGGCGCCGTCGCGGGCGAAGGCCGCGGCGCCGAAGCCGACCAGGGCGACCAGCTGAAGGCCCAGCAGCACGTACTGGACGGAGGCCGCCAGGTGCAGGCCCCGGTAGGCGATCGAGGTGACGGCGGCCAGCAGCAGCACGGCGGTGAGGGTCACGGCGGCGCTGTTGCCGGCGAGGGCGTGCAGGCCGAGCGTGTGCAGCAGGTAGGTGGCGCCGACCTGGGCGAGGGCCGTCATGGCGATGAGGGTGGCGCTCTGGACGACCCAGCCGCCGGTGAGCCAGCCGGTCAGCGGCCCGAAGGCGCGGGTGGTCCACACGAAGGTGGTCCCGCAGTCGGGCATCTCGCGGTTGAGCTCCCGGAAGGCGAAGGCCGTGAGCAGGATCGGCACGAACCCCACCAGCAGGGCGGCCGGCGCGAGGTCCCCGACGATCAGCGTCACGAACCCGAGGGTCACGGCGATGCTGTACGCGGGGGCGACCGAGGACAGTCCGAGGGTGACGGCGGCGAGCAGGCCCACGGACCCACCGCGCAGCCCTTTACCGGCCTGGGCGGGCGCGGGCCCGGTTCTGGCCTCGGCGTCGGTCGGATGGGTCATGATGCCTCCGTAGAGCCCGCAGATTTGTTAAACGCAGATTTAAGACATGGCGCACTGGCCCGTCAATAGCTGTGGAGCTATCGTTAAATCCGTGTACAACAGAACCAACCGTGGAAGGACCCGCGTGGCGGCCAGGAAAGGCAGTGGCAAGGAGGCTCGGCGGGCCGAGCTGGGCAAGGCGGTGGAGCGCGCCCTGCTGGTGCGCGGGCTGGAGGGCCTGCGCCTGCGCGACATCGCGGAGGAGGCGGGCGTCACGCCCGCCGCGGTGCTCTATTACGGCGACCTGGACGCCTTGGTCCACGGCACCTACCAGCAGGCCATCGAGCGCTACAGCCAGGAACGAGAGCAGGCCGCGACGCGTTTCGACGACGCCCGCGACCAGCTCCGGGCGTGCATCGACAAGGGAGTGGCCAGCGGGCCCGACGACGCACTGACCCGGCTGCTCTTCGAGTACTGGCCCCGCTGCCTGCGCGACGCCCGGGCCGCAGCGCTCGACAGTGCGCTGACGGAACGCCAGATCGCCGTGTACTCGGCCATCCTGGTTCTGGGCCGGGCGCAGGGCCATTTCGTCCTCCGGGACCCGCCCCGCCTGCTGGCCGCCAGTTTCGTGGCCATGGAGGACGGCTACCAGATGGAGGTCCTGGCCGGCCGCCGCACCCGCAGTGAGGTCATCTCCGCCCTGTGCGCCTACGCCCGCGCTGTCACCGGCCACGATCTGGCTGAACACCCCTGACGACGGCGGGATGTTCCGTCGAAGCGATCACGCTGGGGCCCGGTTCGCCGGCCGGGGTCCGGATGGAGCTTACGTGCCGGGTGAAGTTGGCCGTGCCCGATGCGTGGAGCGTCCGTGACCGGCTGGGCAGGAGGTCGCGACCGTCTCGTCAGAGAACCGCCACCACTCACAGGTGGGTGCCGAGGGGGGCAGCCGTGTGGAATCGCCCTTACGCGCTCACCCGACGGGGCTGCCTGCCCAGCGGGCCCGCCGGGCGGAAGCACAGACGGCTACGGGCGGCGGGACGGTATGTCCCGTCGGCGCGGGGAGGGTGGCGGCTTCTGCCGGTCGCATACTCGATGATCGTGCCGTGGCGCCGGTGCGCTGCTGTCAACGGGTGTCTTGAGGTCGTGAGAGAAAGTGATGGGGGACATGAAGGACGTGGAAGGTCCGGTTGTGCCGGAAGTGGTGGACAGTCCGGCTCTGCGGGCTCACCCCACCGGGGGCCTGGCGGGATGGCTGCTGCGTCACCGGGTGCAGCCGGTGGGGCCGGCGGCCGGTGAAGGGCATGCCGAGCCGCACGCCTGGTGGAAGGTGATGTGCCTGACCGGGGTCGACTACTTCTCCAGCCTTGCCTACGTACCGGCGATCGCCGCGCTGGCGGCCGGGGCTGTCTCACCGCTTGCGACGCTGCTGATCGTGGCGCTGACCTTGCTGGGGATGCTGCCGATGTACCGGCGGGTGGCGAAGGAGAGCCCGCACGGCGCCGGTTCGGTGGCGATGCTGGAAGACCTGCTGCCGTTCTGGTGGGGCAAGCTGTTCGTGCTGATTCTGCTCGGGTTCGTTGCCACGTCCTGGATCATCACCATCACCCTGTCCACCGCCGACGCGTCCGTGCACGTCGTGGAGAACCCGTTCTTCCCTGCGGTGCTCCACGGCCACGAGGTCGCCCTCACCGTGGCGCTGCTGCTGGTACTCGGCGGAGTGTTCCTGCTCGGGTTCAGCGAAGCGGTCAGTGTCGCCATCCCCCTTGTAGCCGTCTTCCTCGCCCTGAACGCGGTCGTCATCGGCATCGGCCTGACCCATGTGTTCACCACCCCCGGGGCCTGGTCGGCGTGGACCGACGCCCTCGCGGCGGGAGGCGGCGTCGGTGACCTGGTGGGGCCGGCGCTGCTGGCCTTCCCCCTGCTGGTGCTGGGCCTGTCGGGCTTCGAGACCGGTGTGAGCATGATGCCGCTCGTCGCCGCCGAGGGGGCGGATGAGGAGCAGCGGCTGCGCTCGCGGATCCGCAACACCCGCAGGCTGCTGACCACCGCCGCGCTCATCATGAGCGTGTACCTGCTGTCCGCGAGTTTCGTCACCACCCTCCTCATCCCGCACGAGGAGTTCGAACCGGGCGGCGCCGCCAACGGCCGTGCGCTGGCGTGGCTGGCCCACGAGCATGTCGGAGAGGCGTTCGGCACTGTCTACGACATCAGCACCATCCTGATCCTGTGGTTCGCCGGCGCCTCCGCCATGGCAGGACTGGTCAACATCGTCCCCCGCTACTTGCCCGACTACGGCATGGCCCCCGAATGGGGACGCGCCGTACGCCCCGTCGTGATCGTTTACACCGTCCTGTGCATCGCCATCACGATCGCCTTCGACGCCGACGTCGATGAGCAGGCCGGCGCGTACGCCACCGGCATTCTCGCCATGATGGTCTCCGGCGCCTTCGCCGTCACCGTCTCCGTCGCACGCCACCGCCGGCGCGCGACCACCGTCGGCTTCGCGCTGCTCACAGCCGTCCTGCTCTACGCCCTGGTGGCCAACATCGTCGACAAGCCCGACGGCATCGTCATCTCCGGGTTCTTCATCGCCGGGATCATCCTCGTGTCGCTGATCTCCCGGGTCTCACGCACCACCGAACTGCGCGCCGACCGCATCGTCTTCGACCCTGCCGCCCGCCAGTTCATTGGCGACACCCTCGCCCACGACCAGGCCATCAACATCATCGCCAACCGCCGCCAGGCCGGCGACGTCGCCGAGTACAGCGACAAGGAACGCGAGCAGCGCGGCGTCAACCCGGTGCCGGGCCCGGCCGACGTGCTGTTCCTCGAGATCGACGTCGTCGACCCGTCCGACTTCAGCGACACCCTCACCATCCATGGCGTCGACGTGGACGGCTACCGGATCCTGCGCGCAGCCGCACCGGCCGCTCCCAACGCCATCGCAGCCATCCTGCTGGCCTTGCGCGACGCCACCGGCGTCCAGCCGCACTGCTACTTCGCATGGGCCGAAGGCAGTCCGCTGGTCCACATGGTCCGGTACTTCCTCCTGGGACGCGGAGACACCGCTCCGGTCACCCGCGAGATCATCCGCAAACACGAACCCGACCCTGATCGCCGCCCCGGCATCCACGTCGGCGGCTGACCACCACAGCCACCCGCCGCTCCAGCCGGGCAGACCACCGGCGACGCGCCGGGCATGCCGTCCTCAGAGGCGGAGCCCGCCCGTCGCGCCACCCGGCATCGACCCGCCTCGCGCCTAGACTGCCGTGCGTGAGCCCCCACCACGGGAGGGCACCGCCCGTGACCACGCTGTGCGCGAGGCGCGGGGAAGGCCACGCTGCGGATCATCTCCGTGTCCTTCTTCGCGCTTGCCGCATACGTCGCCGTCGACTCGGTCCGCGCGCTGGCCGGTTCCGGTGAGGCCGACCGCTCTATCGCTGGTATCGCGATCGCCGCCCGGTCCCTCGCGGTGATGCCATTCCTATCCGCCGCCCAGCGCCGGGCCGGTCGCGAACTCGGCTCGGCCAGCGCGGTCGCCGACTCCAAGCAGACCCTGCTGTGCACCTATCTCTGCGCAGTCCTCCTGGTCGGTCTGGTCCTCAATGCCACCCTCGGCTGGTCATGGGCCGACCCGGCCGCCGCGCTGGTCATCGCAGCTGTCGCTATGAAGGAAGGCCGTGATGCATGGCAGGGCAAGGGCTGTTGCGCCCCCGCCCCCGCTGCTGCGCCGAGGAGCGAGGCTGGTGGGTGCGACCGCCGGCCCGGATGCGACTGCTGCACCTGATCTCACCGATAGGTCGCAGAACTGGGTCTCCATCGAGGGCGGATGACGGGAATCGAACCCGCGCACCAAGCTTGGAAATGTGTTGTGCGCACGCGGGAACTGCCCCAGGAACTGGGTCACAGGGGCCGGGTCTGGGTGACACGCCACAAGCGGCGCGGCAGTTCGCCCTCCTCGAAACCATGGACTTCGTTCAGGGTCCAGTCCTCAGACAGCGCGTAGACCAGGTCGCGCGAGAAGAAGTGCACGGCGAAGCCGCCGTGTTCGTAGATGTCGTCGCCGTGCGGGGTGCCGGTGCCGTAGTGGCTGTCGTCGGTGTGCCGGACGGTGTAGACGAACACCCCGCCCGGCCGTAGCACTCGGCGGACCTCGTGCACCAGGGCGTGGATTTCTGGAGTGGACAGAGCCATGCACAACAGCATGTGCGCGAAGACCGCGTCCACCGAGGCGTCCGGCAGCGGCAGCGGCTCGCGGACATCGTGCACGGCGGTGCTGACTCGATCTGCGACGTTCTGGAGGCGGGCGGCCTCCTGTAGCTGCTGAAGGCCTGTGGCGCTGAAGTCGGTGGCTTGCACGGCGAAGCCCTCGCGGGCGAAGTGCAGGGCGTCGCGGCCGTGCCCGGCCCCCAGCTCCAGCACATCCTCGGCTCCGGCCGCGTGGAAGACGGCGGCGGCGTGGACTGCGGGGGTGGAGGGCTGATCGCCGTACATGCCCGGGTGGGCGGTGTAGGTGTTCTGCCAGTGGTGCCGTTGCGCGTCGGCCAGGTCCTGGTCGTGGAGCGCGCCGGTCAGTGCCTGGCGCAGCTGGTCGAGGCTGGGGAGACCGGAAAGGCCGTCCGGTGTCCGGTAGACCCGGCATGCCGGCCCCGCCGGGCGACCGGTCTCGGCGAACGGGTCGCGTCCGTTGATCAGGAAGGTCGGGGACCCGGTGAAGCCGCGCTGTTCGGCCGCGCCCTGGCCAGTGACCACGCGCGTGGTGACCGTGGCGCCGTGCAGTCCGACGTCGTTGAGCGCCCGTCGCAGCAGCCCGGCCGCAGGTTCGGTGTGCGGACAGTCGGGTACGACGAGGATCTCGATCTCCATGCCCCCAGCATCGCGCGTCGTCCACGGCCGGCACCACCGTCTGACGAGCGACTCGGGGCACCTGCGGTGACCAAACGCTTCCCGTGGCTTCTGCGGAATGGCCGGCGTTACTCGGGGCCCGACCAGTCGAAGGTGATGTGCTTGCTGGACTGGCCTTCCCGGCTCCAGTGGAAGCCGAAGGCGTCGGCGCGGTCTGCCGTGGAACGGCCCCAGGTCGCGACCTGTCCCGGCCCGGTTTCGCAGCCCGGCAGGTTGGTCGATTGGACCCGCGTACCCTCCGGTGTGGTCGGTCCGGTGAGAGCCACGGCATTCGCCTCGACTCGGCCGGGGACCGTGGCTCGCCAGCCGCCGAGGTCTTCGTCGACCACGATCTCGATGGGGGCGAAGTCCATGCCCCGCATCTCGGCGTCCATCATGCTCACCATCTCGGCGGGCCAGCTGCCGGCCTGGCCGCCGAAGATCATCTGCAGGGCTCCGCGCTGCGCGTCGTCGGCGCGCTCGTCGAGGAATACCGCCGCGTACGAATCGGTGTGCTCGGCCCACACATTGCCGACGAAGGAGCCGAGCATCAGCACATTAAGGCCGTCCAGCTTTACCTCACCGTAGTTACCCTCGCGTATGTGCCAGGCGAGGACACCGTCGCATTCGCCGTAGGTGGGCAGCTGGGCGAACGAGCAGGGGCAGGGAACATTGCACCTGCACGTATCGAACCAGTCACCGGCTGCGTGCCATCTCGGAACCACCGCCGTCGTTTCGGACATCTCGTCGCCTCCTCGTGGCCCGTGCGGAAGGGCATCACGCCGTCGGCTGCCCCGCCGGGCGCCACACAGGGGCCCAGCGCACGGGTCATTTTCAATTCTCCTCCCGCTGCCGCGTGGGCAAAAGCTCGGGCTGCCCGCGACTGCAGCCACCGGGCCGGGCACCGCTGACGGCGTGCGGTGATCTGTACACGTTGTATTGGCTCGGCCTAGCCTTGAAGGAGAAGAACTCCTGGGGGCTGGATGTCTGCCCGTGGAGTGAGCCGACCATGGAGACTTGCACCGCATGGAAGGACAGCGGGGCGTCTCGTCCCGCCGATGTTGGGGGTAGACGTGCCTTTGCGCCCCCTGGTCTGTCTGCTTCGCCAGCCGCGCGTTCCCCACCGGCCGCTCTCGACGCCGGCGTCGTCCGTGCCGTCGGACGACGACAATCTTCAAGCGAGCGGGAGCAGTCATGACGTGGAACATGTCGGGCAACTACCTGGCTGGTTGCTCATGTGCGGTGGTGTGCGGCTGTGCTGTGGACGCGAAGCCGCACGACCCGCAGGGTCGTGAGGAATGCCTCGGGTGCGCCGCCTTCCATGTGGAAGAAGGGCGCTTGGACGATGTGAACCTCTCCGGGGTGGATTTCGTCCTCTACAACCACTTCCCCTCCAACCTGACCTCCGGCAACTGGAAGGTCGGCCTGGTCATCGACGAAGGGGCCACCGACGAACAGACGGACGCGGTGGCACGCATCGTTTCCGGGAGCGAAGGCGGTGCGTTCGGTGAACTCTCGCAGTTCTACGGCGAGAATCTGGGCGTGGAGCGGGCGAGCGTTTCGCTGTCCGACGGAGAGAAGCCCCGACTCAGCGTCGGCGGGAAGACCGAGCTCGAATTCGAGCCTCTCAGAGGGCCAGATGGCGGGCCCACGACGATGAAGAACGCGATGTTCGGGTTCGCTCCGGAGTTCACGTTGGGCCGCACCACCGGTAATTCGAACGCTTTCGGACTGGCGTTCGAAGGCGCGTACGGCGAGGTGTCCGAGTACGCCTTCTCCAGCGAACAGCCCGAGGGTGCGCCCACCGGACGGGGCTGAGTCAACCGCGCCACCACCGGTTCCGTTTGAGCGCGAGAAGGTGACCGCCGCACAGGCCGCCTCCTGCGGTGTGCACAGCGACTGCTCCTCCTGTTCAGCCGGTCATCTGGTCCATGGCTGGAGCGGACGTGTCCAGGCCGGGGAGCAGCCAGTCGTGGAAGGGGGCGAGTACGGCCAGGACGAGAAACGTGAGGCCGACGGCCCAGGTGAGCCAGGGCCCCAGCCGCCAGAGTTTTTCCAGAAAGATCACTGCCGCCAGTGCGGCCATCGCGGCCACGTTCATGAGGCCGAGCGGGATCAGGACGATCATCAGGCCCCAGCAGCAGCCGACGCAGTAGAGGCCGTGGTGCGCCCCGACCCGCAGATCCTTCGCCCAGGGCCGGTAACGCGAGTATTGGAGCAGCTGGAACATCGGGTTGCGGCAGTGCCGCAGGCAGACCCGCTTCAGCGGCCCGAACTGCTGAGCTGCCGCGAGGAGGAAGGCGGCGGCTCCGATCCAGCGGCCTGTGCCGGGGTTGCGGTCCACGAGGTGGCCGGTCGCGGCCAGGGCGCCGTACGCGAGCAGCCCGAAGCCGGTCCAGACGAGGAGATAGCCGCTGACGAATGCCGCGATCCGCAGGGCGCGGGCAGAGCCGGCCGAACGGCGGTTGATCCCGCGTACCCAGGTGATGGCGACAGGTGCGACGGACGGCAGCATCATCGCCGCCATCATGACCACCCACAGCAGCAGGAAGAGGGGGAGCGCCAGTCCCATGGTGCCGGGCTCCATCCCCATGTGGCGGGACTGGCCGATGGTGAGCACCCACGCCAGCGAGGCCAGCAGCACCATCAGGAACCAGGCGACCGCCAGGTCACGTGCGGGCAGGAGGACTCCGGGCCGCGTGGGTGCCGGCGGGGCCGGACGGAGGTGAGGCATGGAACGCCTCCCAAGGACGCGAGCTGCCTGCCGCCTCAGACACCCATCCCGCACCGATGGCGGTAGTACACCCACGCATGGCCGAGACGGGTGTGACGACATCTCCAGCAGATCACAGAACGGGAAGGCCCAAAACCTGGGAGGCGTGTCGAGAGCGCCGCCGAGCCCCGTTGACTGCCGCGGTCAGCGGTGCAGGGGCTGGGAGCGCCGCAGCCGCAGGCTGTTGGAGACGACGAAGACGGACGAGGACGCCATCGCGGCCCCGCGATCATAGGGTTGAGCAAGCCGAGCGCGGCTGGCGGCAGGGCGGCGACGTTGTAAGCAAAGGCCCAGAACAGGTTGGCCTTGATCGCGAGAAGGGTGCGGCGGGCCAGCCGGACCCCATCGCCGGCGGCCCGTAGGTCGCCCCGGACCAGCGCGAGATCGGAGGCGGCGATCGCGGCGTCGGTTCCGGGGCCCATGGCCAGGCCGAGGTCGGCCTGGGCCGGTGCGGCCGCGTCGTTGACGCCGTCGCGGCCGGCAACCCCCTTCCTCGCGCGGGCGGGAAACCGCCCGAACGCGCGCACGAGGAACAGCAGCCGCGCGGTGACCATGTAGCCGAAGAGCATGTGCCACAGCAGCTGCTTGTTGTTCCACCGGGTGCCGTTGGTGGGCCGCGCCAGGTCGACCTGGGATGCGCTGTCGAGGAGACGTGGAATCGAAGCAGTTGTTCAGGACCCCGCCCACGTCGTGCCTAACCGGCCTTGAACGACGGTTCGTGCGGCTGTCGAAGGAAGTCAGTGCCCCTCGCTGTGGTCGGTGTGGGCGCTGGGGTTGTCGGCGCCTGCCGTAGCGGCGGTGGCGTGGACGGTGAAGGCGGCGGTGCGGACGGTGCCCTGGTGCTTGAAGTCGAGGAAGAGGCGGTAGGCGCCGTCGGTGGGGGCGGTTGCCATGAAGGAGACGGCGGGGCCGGGCTTGGTGGTGCCATCACCGGGCTCGCCTTCGGGGTGGACGTGGAGGTAGGCGAGGTCGCCGGCGCGCAGCGCGACGAGGTGGCCGTACGCGCCAAGGTAGGGCTCGAGGTCGGTGACGGGCTTGCCGTCCTTGGTGACGTTCAGGGTCAGGTCGCTCATTTTGCCGGTGGTGAGGTAGCCGTCGAGGGTGACGGTGTAGCCGTCGATCTCGGCGGTGGCCTGCTGGGCGGGCAGCTCGCGCGGCTGGTAGTTCCCGGAGACGGCGAGATCGGTGCCGAGGGTCAGGGCGGTGGCGCCCTTCTTGGAGGGGGTGAAGTCGGCGAAGACGCGATAGTCGCCGGCCGCGGGCAGGTTGACGGGGGTGCTCCAGGTGCCGTCGCCGGCTCGGGCCGGGTGCAGGTGGCGGAAGGTGTTCAGGTCCCGTGAGGCGACGATGAGGTGCAGTTCCTTGTCGTGGGCCGTGGTGAAGTCGGTGACGGCCTTGCCCGCGTTGTCTTTGATGGCGAAGCGCAGGGGCGACTCCTGCCCAGCCGCCAGGCGGGGGGTCTGGAGGTCGAGGGTGTAGCCGTCCTGGGAGACCTGCAGTCCGCTGGGCAGGGCCGTCGAAATTGGGGTGGCTTCCGTTTCTGTGTGGGTGGCGTGTTGCGCTGTGGCGGTCCGGTCCGTCAGGGGTTCGGTGACCGACCCGAGTGCGTAGGCACCGGTGAAGGTTGCCGCGAGGGCGGCGCCGAAGAGTCCGACCTTGCCTGCGGTGTTCATGGTGTTCTCCCTGTCGCGCGATGAATCGGGTTTACGGCGTGCTGCCGAAGTGTGCCAACAATACCCCCAGGGGGTATCGATGCAACCGCAGGAAGTGGTTGCATCGAATACGGGGTGGGGGTATACATGACCAGGTCGCCGATACCCCCTAGGGGTATCATCGCCCTGAGATTGCTGGAGAACCCCATGTCCTCGTCCTGCTGCTCCCCGAACAACACCTGCTCCTCCGGCTCCGCCGAGGGCACCGTCGCCCTGGAGGGCTTCCGTACCGTCTACACGGTCGCCGGGATGACCTGCGGCCACTGCAAGGCCACCCTCACCGACGCGATCGGCGCGATCGACGGCGTCAGCAACGTCGAGGTTGACCTCGCCTCCGGTCAGGTCGCCGTGACTAGCGCGAACGCCCTGGACGACCAGGTGATCGCCGGCGTCGTCGACGACGCCGGCTACGAGGTGACCGGCCACGCGGCCTGACCTCTTCCTCCCGCTCTGCCCGTCTGCCGCCGGGGCCCTCCCGGGCCCCGGCCGTCCGCCCGTACGAGGAGTTACGCATGACCACCACCGCAACCGGCGCCGCCGAGGTCGAGCTCGCCATCGGCGGCATGACCTGCGCCTCGTGCGCGGCCCGGATTGAGAAGAAGCTCAACCGGATGGACGGCGTGACCGCCACGGTCAACTACGCCACCGAGAAGGCGAAGGTCACCTACGAAGGTGACGTCACCGTCGCGGACCTCATAGGCACAGTCGAGGCCACCGGCTACAGCGCCCGCGAACCCGAACCGCCCAGAAGCGCGACTCCCGACGGCGGCGGCGGGGCTGTTGAGGCGTCTGTGGCGGACGAGCTGAGGCCCCTTCGGCAGCGGCTGATCGCCGCGCTGGTGCTGTCGGTGCCGGTGATCGCGATGGCGATGGTCCCGGCCCTGCAGTTCGACTACTGGCAGTGGCTCTCGCTGACTCTGGCGGCCCCGGTGGTCACCTACGCTGCCTGGCCGTTCCACAAGGCCGCGTTCACCAATGCCCGGCACGGCGCCGCCACGATGGACACCCTGATTTCCGTCGGCACCTCGGCGGCGTTCCTGTGGTCGCTGTGGGCCCTGTTCTTCGGTACGGCGGGCATGCCCGGCATGACCCACCCGTTCGAACTCACCATTGCGCGCAGCGACGGCGCGGGGAACATCTATCTGGAGGCCGCCGCCGGTGTGACGGCGTTCATCCTGGCCGGCCGCTACTTCGAGGCTCGCTCCAAGCGGAAGGCCGGCGCCGCGCTGAAGGCTCTGCTCGAGCTCGGTGCGAAGGACGTGGCCGTCCTGCGGGGCGGTCGTGAGGAGCGCATCCCGACCGGCGAGCTGCAGGTGGGCGACCGGTTCGTGGTCCGCCCGGGTGAGAAGATCGCCACTGACGGGGTGGTGGTCGAGGGGGCCTCCGCCGTGGACGCCTCGATGCTCACCGGTGAGTCCGTACCCGTGGAGGTCGGTGCGGGCGACAGTGTCACCGGCGCCACCCTGAATGCCGGCGGCCGACTGGTCATCGAGGCAACGCGGGTCGGCGCCGACACCCAGCTCGCCCGGATGGCCAGGCTCGTCGAGGACGCGCAGAACGGCAAGGCTGCCGCCCAGCGCCTCGCCGACAAGATCTCCGTCGTGTTCGTCCCTGTCGTGATCGCACTAGCGCTCGGCACCCTCGGGTTCTGGCTCGGCAACGGCGCCGGCTGGACCGCCGCGTTCACCGCCGCCGTCGCCGTACTGATCATCGCCTGCCCCTGCGCCCTGGGCCTCGCCACGCCTACCGCGCTGATGGTCGGCACCGGCCGCGGAGCCCAGCTCGGCATCCTCATCAAGGGACCTGAGGTCCTGGAATCCACACGCAAGGTCGACACCATCGTCCTGGACAAGACCGGCACCGTCACCACCGGCAGGATGACCCTCCTCGCCGTCCACACCGCCGCCGGCACGGACGAGACCGACGTGCTACGTCTGGCGGGCGCACTGGAGCACGCCTCCGAGCACCCCATCGCCCAGGCCGTAGCAGCCGGTGCCACCGCCAAGGTGGGGTCCCTGCCCACTCCGGAGGACTTCGCCAACATCGCCGGCCTCGGCGTCCAGGGCGTCATCGACGGCCACGCCGTCCTCGTCGGCCGCGAGAAGCTGCTCGCCGAATGGGCGATCGAACTGCCCGCCGCCCTCAAGGAGGCCAAGGCCGCGGCCGAGGCCGCCGGGCGGACCGTGATCGCGGTGGCCTGGGACGGCGAGGCCCGCGCGGTCCTTGAAGTCGCCGACGCGGTCAAGGACACCAGCGCCGAGGCCATCACCCGGCTCAAGGCCCTCGGGCTCACGCCGATCCTGTTGACCGGCGACAACAAGGCCGTCGCCGAAGCGGTGGCCGCCGAGGTCGGCATCGACCAGGTCATCGCCGAGGTCATGCCCGAGGACAAGGTCGACGTCGTCAAGCGGCTCCAGGCCGAAGGCCGCTCGGTCGCGATGGTCGGTGACGGAGTCAACGACGCCGCCGCACTCGCCCAGGCCGACCTGGGCCTGGCCATGGGAACCGGCACCGACGCCGCCATCGAGGCCGGCGACCTGACCCTGGTCCGCGGCGACCTGCGGGCGGCGGCCGACGCGATCCGCCTGTCCCGCAAGACGCTGGGCACCATCAAGTCCAACCTCTTCTGGGCCTTCGGCTACAACGTCGCAGCCCTCCCGCTGGCCGCGGCCGGCCTGCTCAATCCGATGATCGCCGGAGCCGCCATGGCCTTCTCCTCGGTCTTCGTCGTCGGCAACTCCCTGCGCCTGCGTTCCTTCCGGGCCGCCGCCTGACCCCGCGCCGCCGAAGGCGCCCCCGCCGGCAGCGGGGGCGCTTCCGTCCGTAGGCCCGTACAGCGGAACACTTCGGCACCACCCCTCGTTACACCTATACCCCCCCGGGGTAATTAGGTGGATGGAAGGAAGGGATCGCCGTGCACGGCTACACCGCCAACAAGGACGACATCCTCAAGCGACTGCGCCGCATCGAGGGTCAGGTGCGTGGCTTGCAGCGCCTGGTCGAGGAGGACACGTACTGCATCGACGTCCTCACCCAGGTCAGCGCCACCACCAAAGCCCTGCAGTCGTTCGGGCTCACCATGCTGGAAGACCATCTCAACTCCTGTGTCGCCGCCGCCATTACGGAAGGCGGCGACGAAGCCCGCGAGAAGGTCCAGGAAGCCTCCCAGGCCATTGCCCGGATGGTCCGCAGCTGACGGCCTCAGTCGCCCGCGGTCTCCTCGCACATGGCGGTGACCAGCCATGAGCTGCTGCGCAGCCACACGGCTCCGGCCTTCTCGTAGGGGAGCAGTCCGTCGATCAGTGCCCGCCGGGCCTGCTCCTGGGTGTCGGGTGATACCTGGCTGAGCAGGTGGCGGCCGGGGCCGGAGTCGAGCAGGAAGGCCGCGGCGTCGTCGGCGTCCTTTCCCCAGTTCCCGGCGGCTTCCACGCGCTCCGCACGGGCGTTCGCGAAGCCGGCGGAGGCCAGGAGGGCGAGCGTGTGGTCGGGGTCGGTGAGCGAGAACATGCCCGGCCCGCCGGGCGCGCCGAAGCCTCCGAGCGGCAGGATGCCGTTCAGTGAGGCCAGCGCCTGGAGCCATTCGTTGGCCTCGGCCTCCGCCGCGCAGATGAACGCCAGTCGTCCACCCGGGCGCAGCGCGCGCCGGATGTTGGCGAAGGCGGCGACCGGGTCTGTGAAGAACGTGACGCCGTAGCGGCTGATGGCTGCATCGAAGGCCCCGGCCTCGAACGGATGGGCCTGTGCGTCGCCTTGGACGAAGGAGGCGTTGCGCACCCCCTCGCGTTCCGAGCTCGCCCCGGCCCGCTCGAGCATCGGACCCGACAGGTCCAGCCCCAGGGCCTGGCCCTCGCCCGCCCGTTGGGCGGCCAGGCGCGTCGTGCGGCCGGCTCCGCAGCCGATGTCCAGCACGTGATCGGTTGCCGAGATGGCCGCGGCGTCCAGGAGGGGCTGGTTGAAGCCGTCGTTGACGGCGTCCCAGCGTTCCTGGCTGCGGGCCCACTGCTCACCCTCGTAGCCGTTCCACGCCTCGGCCTGTGCGGTGTTGATGAATTGACCCATGGGTGAACTCCCTCCCGCCGGAGCGCGCCACGGCCCTCCGGCCCTAGTATGGGCAAGTGCCCAAACAGTATGGGCGATCGCCCATACTTTCAATGGGCTTGAGGAAAGGGGCTGTTGTGTCACCTCGTGGAGTGGCGATTCCCGACTTGCGCGAGCGGCTGTTCGCGGCAGCGGAGCGCGTGGTGGCCCGCGACGGCGCCGCAGCCCTGACCAGCCGCGCGATCACCGCGGAGGCGGACTGCGGCAAAGGCGTCCTGCACACGCACTTCGCCGGCCTGGACGAGTTCGTCGCCGAGCTGGTCCTGGACCGGTTCGCGCACAGCGCCCGCCGGGCCGGGGCGCTGGAGGCCAAGGTGGGGCAGGCCACGGTGGCGGCCAATCTTCAGGACATCGCTCTCACCCTGCTGGAGGCCCTGCCTCCGGCGGTGGTGGGGCTCGCGATGACCCGCCCGGCGGCCGCGCTGCACACCCGGGAGGGTTTTCAGGCCGGCGCGCCCGCCTTCGACGCGATCCAGCACGCCTTCACCGCTTACCTGCAGGCGGAGCAGCGCGGCGGCCGACTGCCCGCCGGCGCCGACGCTGCCACCATCGCGCTCGCGCTCGTCGGCACGATTCACCACCTGCTGATGACACGCGTTCCCGGACGCGGAGACGATCCGAAGGTGATCACGGGGCGGCTGCTGGCCGTTCTGCTCGGTGGTGCCGGGCAGCCGCCGGTGGCGTGATCCGCCGGGTCAGTGCCCGTGGCTGTCGTTGTGGGGCTGCTGAGCCGGGGGAGTGGCGGGAGCGGTACGTGTCGGCCCTGACGGCTGGGTCTGCGGTGCGGGCTGCGTGCTATCGGTGACGGTCGGTTCCTCCTGGTGGGTCTCGCTCCCGCCCGAATCGGTGCCGTGGCTGTGGCCGCCGCCCGATTCCGGAGCCATGGAGGACGCGACGTAGCGGAGGCCGACGAAGGCGGCGAGGGCTGTGATGAGGACGGCGAGTCCGGCCAGGCCGAAGATGCGCCGCCACGAGACGTGCTCGTCCTTGATCACGTAGGCGATGAAGGAGAGCAGGATGCCAGCGGGGATGAGGGTGGCGGCGCGAGCGGGGAAGTCCTCGAAGTGCTGGAGGCCGCCGCTGAGCATGCCGATGCCGAAGGAGAGCAGCAGGGAGGCGCTCATGATGCCAGCCACCTGCTTGAACGTCGGCTTGCGGCGGGTGAGCAGGAACTCGTTCAGGGCAGTCGCTGCGAGGAAGACCAGGACGCCGTAAAGGGCGATGCGGGTATAGCGGGCGGGGTCAAGGGGATGGTGGACGACCGCGCCGCTGATCAGTCCGGCGCCGACGAAGTAGCCGACGTATCCGAGGTACCGGGCCAAGAGGGCTTTGCGGCGGGAGCGGGCCTCGCGGATCGCCGTACGGCCTGTCGGCGTGGCTTCGGTGGCGGGCGCGGCTGTGGCGCGGTCGGCGATCTGGGTGGGTGTCACGGGGAACTCCTTGACGGATGTACGGGTGCAGGCACGCCGAGTCGGCGACGGTCACGTCGCGGGGCATGGCAGGAGCGAATGCCGCAGGGCAGGCTGCACCGGGCCCGGCCCCGGTACGGGGGCGGGCAGGGTTACGTGTGTGCGGGCAGCGCGAGCTCGCCGACGGCCTGTACGGGCGCCGGGAGCTTGGAGTGGTCTACACGCGCAGGATCGCTGTCGTGCCCGGCGGAGGTGAGCCGCCCAGGGCGGAAGCGGGGACCGCGTTCGCGTTGGGGGCTGCAGCAGGCACCGCGGGCAGGACCTGCGTCAGGGCGTGCTCGGCGGGAGGGGCCAGCGTCGGCTGCTGCGGCGGCCCGCTGGTGGCGCACTCCTCGGCGGAGTGGGTCGAGCCGTGTCCCTCGCCGTGGTGGTCGTCCGAGGTGCTCTCGGTGACCGCCAGACCGACGCCGGGGGTGACGATGCTGGCGGCCGTGTCCGTGTGGCCGCGGACGCCGTCGAGGCTGACTCCGTGCGAGTAGAGGAAGGCGAACACCAGCAGGGCCGCCAGCAGCACGCATCGCGGGCCCGCGAGGATGCGGGTCCGCAGCGCGGAGGTACGGGGCCGGGCCGTGTTCACGCCGCGATCCTAGCCTCGGCCCCGTATAGGTCTGCAGGGTGGGCCCTGCAGGGTTCACTCCGATAGGTGATCTTGAAGCTGGCTCCGCAGATGTCAGTGCCCTGTGCTCGTGTGGCCCGGCCGGTGCACGACGGTCCATGTGCGGCCGCCGTCCTTGGACTCGTAGACAGCGTCGTTCGTGTCGGCGGCCAGCAGGTGAGTAGGGCTTGCCGCAGTCAGTACGGCGGGCTGCGCGCCCTGGGGGAGGCGACCGCGTTCGGTCCAGGACGTGCCGTCGCCGCCGGCCAGGACCTTGCCGTCGGCGGCGAGGGCGATCAGCTGGTCGGGGGCGGGCCGCTCCACCGCGGCCAGGGCTGGTGCGCCAGGGACCGGCTCGAAGGTCGCGCCGCCGTCGGTGCTGTGCAGCAGCCCGTCGCGGGTGGTCGCCCACACCTCCTGCGGCGCCCCCGGGTGGGCGGCGAGATCGCCGCTCGGGATCTTCGCGCGCCGCTCCCAGGTGGCGCCGGCGTCCTTGCTGGCCCAGATCTGCGAGGTCTGGCTGTCGAGGCCGTATACGATTTCACCGGCCTGCTGGAGCGAGTGGAAGTCGGCCTCGCCTCCGGCGGAAACGGTGGTCCAGGTCTGTCCGGCATCGGTGCTGCGGATCAGACCCAGATGCGGTGAGGTCGCCGTCGGGTCGGTGGGTGAGGGGTGGCCACTGCCGAGGAAGGTACGCGGGCCGGTGACCGTGAAGCCCATCGTGTCCTGGTAGCGGTCGGCGATCCGTACGGCGCCGGTGGGGCCGAGTCGGAAGACGCCGAGGTGCCCGGCCGCGTAGAGGCTGCCGTCGGCGGGGTCCACGCCGAGACCGTGGAGGTGCCCCGTTCCGGGGTCCGGGTCGCCGGCCTGGGTCGCGGCGGGCTGGGGGTCGGTGGTCGAGCAGGCGGTCAGCAGCAGGGCGCCGGCCGCCGCGCCGCCAGCGATTGCTGGGATGGGTATGAGGCAGGTCATGTGTGAGGACAACCACGCTTGAGCAGACTCCGGTCGGCGGGGGTGCGGGCAGCCGTTGCCGACTGCCCGCACCGGGGTGTGCTGACGCAGGTCAGCTCTTGCCGAGGAGGGTGTTCATCTGGGCGATCTCCGCGCTCTGGGAGGTGATGATCGCTCCGGCCATGTCCTTGGCGGGCTGGTACGTCCCGTCGGACTGCTCGGTCTTGGCCATGGCGACCGCGCCCTCGTGGTGCTTGACCATCATCGTCAGGAAGGCGGTGTCGAACGCCTTACCGGAGGAGGATTCCAGCTGCTTCATCTCCTCGGCCGACATCATCCCGGACATGTCGTGCCCGCCATGGCCCCCGCCCTCGGCCGGGACCTTCTCGCCCCACGAGGTCAGCCAGCCGGAGAGGGTCTTGATCTCCGGGTCCTGGGCCTTCTTGATCTCGCCGGCGAGCTTCTTCACCTCGGCGGACTCGGCGCGGGTCTCGGCGAGATCGGCCATCTCGATGGCCTGACGGTGGTGGGGGATCATCCCCTGAGCGAACGCGATGTCAGCCGCGTTGTGGTCGCCCTGCTGTGCAGGGGCGGATGCGGACGACGAGGCGGCGTTGTGGCCGTTGTGGGCCGCGCCGGTGTCGTCGCCGTTCCCGCCGCAGGCGGCGAGAACGAGGGCGGCGGTGGCGGCCGCGGCCACTGCGGTGGCGCGGCGGATCAGGGAACGCTTGGTGGTCATGGTGATGCACTCCTGCGGTGAAGGCACGCGCGCAGACGGGCGTGCCGGGGGTAAGGGCTGGTCCGAGAACTCGGGCGGCCCTATATGCGCAGGAGTTGCAATTCGCTCAGGGACGGTGGCGCGCGTCCGCCGATCGCATCGTTGAAGTCGATCCCGGAACCGAGCACCGGCACGGCCGCGGTGACGCTCGGGGAGGCGGCCGGGAAGGGCAGGACCGGGGGGCCTGCCGTACCCGTGGCGGCGCACGTCGCGTCCGCGTGCTGGGCGTGTCCACCGGTTCCGCCGCCGACCGGATCGTCAGCGCGTACGGCGGCGTCGTGAGCCATGGCGTGGCCGTCGGCGACAGGTGCCCCATGCACGATCGCGGTTTCGTGGGCGGGGCTACACCCGTGCGCGGCGACTGCGGGCACGGCCCCCGGCCCCAGGCCGTGCATGGCCACGAGGCCGGCCAATACAGCCAGGACGAGCAGCAGGCGGGAGCGCAGCCCGAGGGGCTTCATCGCGCGCATCGCCTGCTGATCCATACCCGCATCGTAAGCGGACCCGCTGGCGCGGGCGAAGGCGGCTGGGATTCCTGCCCCTTGAGGAAATACCGGGTGGGGGTATACAGTTCACGCCATCACAGATACCCCCTAGGGGTATGAGAATCTCTCGTGGGAGCGGTCATGTCTACCGTCAATCCGCGTCGCTGGTGGGCCCTCGGGGTGCTCGCCGCCGCACAGTTCATGGTGATCATGGACACGTCGATCATTGGCGTGGCGCTGCCTGAGATGCAGCGCGACCTGGGCTTCTCCCAGGGGGACCTGCAGTGGGTGTTCAACGCCTATGTCATCGCATTCGGCGGACTGCTCCTTCTGGGCGGCCGCCTCTCCGACCTCCTCGGCGCGAGGCGGGTCTTCGTCGCCGGCTGGAGCGTCCTGATCGCCGGCTCCGTCGTCGCCGCGGCCGCGACGACTGCCTGGGTGGAGGTCGCAGGCCGTGCGGTGCAGGGGGTGGGCGGCGCGCTCATCGCACCCGCGTCCATGACCCTGCTGATGATGCTCTTCGGGCACAACCCCAAGGAGCTCGGCAAGGCCCTCGCCCTCTACGGCGCCGCCGCACCGGCCGGCGGGACGGCGGGCGTCTTCCTCGGCGGGGTGTTCACCGAGTGGGCCAGCTGGCCCTGGGTCTTCATCGTCTACGTCCCCATTGGCATCGCCACCCTGCTCGCCACCGGCGTGCTGCCGGCAGTCGCGGCCCGCCGCGGCGGTGGC
Organism: Streptomyces sp. NPDC054956; assembly: GCF_053609185.1. Taxonomy (NCBI): domain Bacteria; kingdom Bacillati; phylum Actinomycetota; class Actinomycetes; order Kitasatosporales; family Streptomycetaceae; genus Streptomyces; species Streptomyces sp. NPDC054956. Next base: position 36,204 of record NZ_JBSGXB010000007.1, read on the forward strand.
GTGGACGTTCTGGGAGCGGCGGCCGTCACCGCGGGCCTCGCGCTCACCGTCTTCGCTGTGGTCCGCGCGCCGGAGACGGGCTGGGGCGCCCCTCAGGCGCTGGTCGAGCTGATCGCCGGCCTGGTCCTGTTGACGGTGTTCGTCGTGATCCAGCGCTCGGTGAAGTCGCCGCTCATGCCGCTCGGCATCTGGCGCACTCCAGGCCTCGGCGTCTCCAACCTCGCGATGGCACTGCTCGGGGCGGCCTGGATCCCGATGTGGTACTTCCTCAACCTCTATCTCCAGCAGGTGCTCGGCTACGGGGCCTTCGCCTCCGGGGCGGCGCTGCTGCCCATGACGGGCCTGCTGATGCTCCTCATGACCACGGTCACCGCGCGCCTACTCGGCCGCTTCGGTCCCAAGCCGCTGATCGCGGGCGGCCTGCTGGTCCTGGCCGCCGGTCTCGTCTGGCTGTCGGCGGCCCGCCCGACTGGCACCTTCGTCATCGACGTCCTGCCCGCCTCCCTCGTGGCCGCGCTCGGCATGGCCCTGGCCTACATCCCGACCCTTATGTCGGCCATGGCCGGTGCCCCGCAGGAACAGGCCGGCCTCGCCTCCGGCATCGTCAACACCACCTACCAGGTCGGGTCCGCCCTCGGCCTCGCTGCCCTGACCGCACTCGCCACCTCGCAGGGTGCAGGAGCGCTGGGTGACCTGCCCGCCCTGACCGACGGGTTCAGTGCCGCCTTCCTTGCCGCCGCAGGCATCGCGGCCGCCGGCGCCCTGGCCGCCCTGACGTTGATGTGGGGCAAGCCAGGTGCCGCCGGGGTGGCGGTGGAGTCTGCCGCGGGGACGGAGGGCGCCGAGCGAGCCGGTCGGCTGCTCGACAAGAACTGACTGGGGAGGACGGTGCGGCCGGCGGTGTTCCGCCGGCCGCACTGCTATTCGGATGCCTCAGCTACCTGGCGCACCACCTGCGAGGCGCGGCAGGAGGCGACTCTGACAGTCGGCACCCTGTCCGTGCCGCCCGGCGCTGTTCAGGCGACCACGACGTGACGTCCGCCTTCTGGCTGAGCAGGTGATAGGCGGCCGGTTCGGTGCAGTGCGTAGAGCGCGGCTGCACAGGTCAGGCCGAGCAGCCCCAGCGCCACCCACGGCAGTGCCGGTACTCCGGCGTTGCGAGCGGCGTCCAGCGCCATGCCGGTGAGCAGGTTGCCGACCGTGATGCCGATTCCGCAGATGGTGTTGTACAGGCCGTAGTGCGTGGCCACGAGACGGTTGCCCGCGAGGCGGACGATGGTATCCATCTCGAAGGGGTAGGCGATCATCGTGCCGAGCGCCAGCAGCAGTGCCGAGAGCGCCGGCGGCATTCCGGCCAGGACCCACAGGCCCGACCCGCCGTCCGGTACCGGCACGGCCGAGGCGAGGAGCAGCGGGACGAACGACGTCCCCATCACCAACAACCCCCAGGTGAGCGCCCGGCCCGGCTCCATCCGGGCCTTGCACCAGGCGGTCACCTTGGTCTGGAAGGCGATCGTGCTCAGTCCGGAGACCGCGAAGAGGACCGCCACCGCGGCCGTCCCGAACTGTCCTTCACCACCCAGGCGCCTGACCTCCAGCGGCAGGGACAGGTAGACCTGGAAGGACATGACGTACGAGCCGACCATGGCGAGCGAGAACAGCAGGAACGGACGGTTGGCGAAGATCCCCCGCCACTGCCGCAGGACACCCTCACGGACCCCGTCCGAGGTGTCCGTGTGCTCGGGGCGCCGGGCCGGCAGGGCCCTGATCTGGATGACGCTCAGGATCGCGAAGATCCCTGCGGCCACCAGGCAGGTGACGCTGAAATCGACGCCGGTCAGGATCATGCCGACCAGCGGGCCGAGCAGGATGCCCGCTTGGTAGAAGACATTGAACAGGGCGAAGGCCTCCACCCGGCGCTCGCCCGCCTCGGCGGCCAGGTAGGCGCGGGAGGCGGGGTTGAAGAGGGCGCCGGCCAGGCCGGTCGCGGCGGACGCGGCCAGCAGGGCGGGCACGGACTCCACCAGCCCGAGCGTCGCGAAACCGGCGGTGCGCAGCACGAGCCCGGCGATGATCATGGGCTTGTAGCCGAGGCGATCGGCCAGGGTGCCGCCGATGAGGAACATGCCCTGCTGGCTGAAGTTGCGTACGCCGAGGATCAGGCCGACCAGCCAGCCGGCCAGGCCGAGCGGCCCGGCCAGGTGGGTGGCCAGGTAGGGCATCAGCATGTAGAAGCCGAGGTTGATGGTGAACTGGTTGACCATCAGCATCTGGACGCTGCCGTTGTACGAGCGGAATTGAGCGATCGTGTCCTTCACCGGGCCTGCTCCTGCGGGTCCAACGCGCGCTCCACACCGGGCTCGCGGTCGGCCTCGTTCTCCCGGCCCCCGCCGAGGGTGAGCGGGTCGACGACGGCGGTACACCGGGTCCAGCGGGTGACCTCCTTCTCGTCCAGTCGGCCGATGAGGTCCGGTTCCGGCGCCGGCGGGGAGTCGAGCAGGCCGTGGGCCGCGCAGTACCCGTCGTCGTAGACGGTGCCGAGGTACCTCTGGGGGCCGTCGGGGAAGACCGCCGCGATGCGTGCGTCCTTCGGGAGCGAGCGGGCCAGCCAGCCCGCCACCAGTGCGACTGCTCCGACGCTCCAACCGCCGGTGGCGTAGTGAGAGCCGGCCAGCTGACGGCAGGTCCACACGGCTTCGGCCGGGGACACCCAGTGCACTTCGCTGAAGTGGTCGTAGGCGACGTTGCGGGGGTAGATGCTCGACCCCAGCCCGCGCATCAACCGTGGCCGGGCTTGCTGCCCGAAGATCGTCGAGCCGATGGTGTCCACCCCCACCAGCGTCAGTTCGGGGTAGAGCTGCCGGAGTACGCGCGAGATCCCCGCAGAATGGCCGCCGGTGCCGACGCTGCACACCAGCACGTCGATGTGCCGGAGCTCGGTGGCCAGTTCAAGGGCGAGTGGGGTGTACGCGGCGGTGTTGTCCGGGTTGTTGTACTGGTCCGGGCACCAGGAGTCCGTGTGCTGCGCCATGAGCTGCTGCACCCGGTCGCGGCGGGCCTGCTGCCAGCCGCCCGTGGGGTGCGGCTCGGAGACCATGTCGACCTGGGCGCCGTACGCCGTCAGCAGCCGGGTCATGGACGGCTCCAGGCCCGGGTCGGTGACCAGGGAGACCGGGTGGCCGTAGACCATGCCCGCCAGGGCGAGACCGAGGCCCAGGGTTCCGCTGGTGGACTCGATGATCCGCGCGCCCGGCTTCAGGTCGCCGCGGGCGCGGGCCCGTTCGACCATGTGCAGGCCCGGGCGGTCCTTGATACCGCCGGGGTTGAAGCCCTCCAGCTTCGCCCAGAAGCCCCGGCCCGCCGGCGCGAGCGGTTCGGAGATGCGCAGGAGCGGGGTGTTGCCCACCAGTTCCGACAGGGCCAAGCGGCCGGTGGACGACGTGTCGGTGGTCGAAGAATGCATGGCTGTGCCTTCGTTCGTTCGGTGATGGCGTCGGCTACTCGTTCGCGTGGCATGCCGTGACCAGCCGGGCATCAGCAGGACAGGGCCCCGGCCCGGAGATCGGCATGCGGCAGCCGCGTGCGGCTGCGGGACGAGCGGCCTAAATCCGCCACCGGCAAACGCCGGCCAGCACGGAACGGCCGGTACGCGCTATGGATGATCTACCGGAGCCGAAGGCCGCCGAGGCCGCCACCTGCTCCACAGGCAGCACCCTTAGCTCCGACGACGAAGGGGCTGCCGACCCATCGGCCGGACGCTGGACTTCGTTCGCAGAGGCCCACGTGGTCAGGCAAGGCGAGGCGCACGCAGCGCCGTGGTCGTGCTGCGGGCGGTCCGGGTAATCCTGTTCGCCGGAGGGCTCCGTGTGCCCGTCCGGCGCAGCCGGTGCGGACAGGGAGAGGTGCCGGTGGCCGTCGTTGGACAGGTACGACGAACAGTGCACGGCGGCCAGGAGCAGCACGCTCAGCGCGCAGGCGAGCAGAACTGCCGGCCACGAAGGAACCCGGCGGGTCGAGCGCGGCGGGGACAGGCGGAGCACAGATCCTCCGAGCAGCAGTCACTTCCTCGGCCGCGAGGGTGGGAAGCGACATGGGCGGGTGCGCGCACAGGTGGCTGGAATTCGAGGCCAGAAGCCGAGGCGCATTGAACATAACGCCGTGTAGTGGGTAAATCTGTGAATTCCGCAGCGCGCGCGTGGGTGTCGTCGGAAAGCTCCGACGCCTACACCTGAAGGACGACCTGTGATCTGACGTGGTCAGAGGAAGGGGCAGCGGGTTGCCTCAACTGCTCGGTGGGCCGCGCACGCCAGACGCTTGGAGAAGTCCGATGTTCGTACAGCGCCTCGGCGAGATCGTGCTTGTCCGCCGTGCCTGACGGTGCACTCGAGCGGCGCGCACCCTCGACCGCCGAGTGGCTTTCGCCCTCGGGGCAGCCCTCGGCAGATGCCTCTATCTGGCCTTCCGCGTTCGTCAAGGAGGCGGAGGCCACCTGTACGGCCGCCGTTTCGCTGCCGTGCTTCGGCAAAGAGCAGCACACACCGACCAGGCTGAGCAGCAGCAAGGCCAGCCCGGCAGTGACCAGTCGGCCCACCTGCGAGGTGGTCGACTGGCCGCCGGAACGCGACCGAGCTGTCATCACGCTGTGATCATAGCCAGCGTCCACCTGGGCCAGGGCGCCCCTTGCGGAAGAGAGTGCGATCCAACTGCGCACGCGTACAAGGGCTGTAGGAAACCATGAGTACCCGAGCCGATGGCGCGTACGGACTGTTCAGGGCGTTGGAGTGACGGTTCCAGCCCTGACGAGCCGACGCTGCCCGCGTCGTGTCACGCCCTTGGGTTTGAACACGGACAACACCATGGCCGCAGCCAGGGCCAGCAGAGCCAGGGCGGCGTGGATGAAAGGTGACGGATTGCGCACCGCCTCGGTCGGGGCGTCGGACGCCGCAACCTGCGCCATCGCCTCGAATGTGCGCATGTACAGCAGCAGCACCCCGGTACAGACCACCGTGATACCGAGTTTGAACATCACCCAGTAGTGCCGGAACAGGCCCCAGGGCGTCACCCACGACTGTGCCAAGCCCGTGACCAGCGATGCGAACGCCAGTGGAACCAGCGTGAACCAGGCGACCGGCTCCATCACCAGATACACCCCGCGGACCGTACCGGGATCGGAACTCGTGACGCCCACCAGGGCCAGGGCGAGGAAGCAGAGGACCGCGCCCAGCCAGCCGACGCTCGCCCCGACGTGCGCGACCAGGGCCACCTTCCGCACCCGAGCCGAGCCGGCCATCAGCGCCCGACCTCCGCAAGCCCGGACCCGGCGTCGACGACGGTGACACCGACCATGCCCGGACCAGCGCCGTGCATGTGCCGACTGGGGCTGTGCTCGCCGCCGATCAGCAACATCACCACGATCAGCAGCACCACTCCTATCCCGGCGATCCCGCAGATCTTCACCCAGCGCGGCATGCCCGGGCCGCTTCCCCTGCTGTCGGCTGTCCCGCCCATGACGTTTCCTCCTTGGCTCCACCGCCCCAGATGCGGACGGCTGCATTCCTATTTTACGAGACATCGTGTCTCTGTGATGAGCGGAGTGTATCGAGGGCGCCGCTTCGTATACTGGGCAGATGCCTAAGCTGTGGAACGAGACGATCGAGACGCATCGTCGCGAGGTGCGCGAAGCGATCCTCGACGCCACTGCCGCCCTCGTCGCCGAACATGGACTGAGGGCGGTGACCATGTCCCAGATCGCCGAGCGGGCAGGCATCGGGAGGGCGACGCTCTACAAGTACTTCTCCGACCTCGAGGCGATCCTGGACGCCTGGCACGAACGCCAGGTCGGTCACCACCTCCACGAGCTCACTGCGGTGCGGGATGAAGCGGCGGACCCGGCTGCGCGGCTGGAGGCCGTACTGACGGCATACGCGTTCATGACCGCCTCCCGCGCCGGTCACGACGCCGACATCGCGGCCTACCTCCACCGCGGCCCGCACGTCGCACATGCCCACGAGCATCTTCACGGCCTGATCCGCGACCTGATCGCCGAGGCGGCGGCCGGCAGGGACCTGCGCGCCGACACCGACCCGGGGGAGCTCGCCACCTACTGCCTGCACGCCCTCTCCGCAGCCGGCAGCCTGCCCTCCGAAGCGGCCGTCCACCGACTCGTCCAGCTCACCCTGGCGGGCCTGCGCAACCCCGACTGAGAGCGGCGGATAGCATCCGGTTCCATGGCCGGGCAGAGCGTGCACCCTACGGCCCGGTCCTGGGCCGGGCTGCTCATGCTGCTCGCGCTCATCTGGTGCACGACGGGCCTGTCCCGTCCCGCAATGACCGAGGGCGACTCCATGCCCGCCATGCCTGCGATGGCCGGCATGGCCGCAGCTCAGGCTCCGGAGGCACCTGCCCGAGGCCATCTCCAAGCCGTTGCCGCACCCGTGTGCCCCATGGATGCGATGGAGTGCACGCCGTCCCTCCAGGACCGCCCGCCGGCCTCGGGCGTCTCGCTGACGGGAGGGCTGGAGCCGGCGCCGTGTGACTCCTTGCCGTTGGGCGTATCCGGCGCGGTACGTGCGCCTCCCCTTCCGGCTGCTCGTGGGGGACCTGACCTCGACCACCTGTGCGTGAGCCGGACCTGATCGTGCCACGCTCCACCGGGCCCAGCCCGTTGGAGCACTGACGCCCGTTCAGTCCGGCACGCCGTCATGCGCGCGTGCCTCTCCTCCCATGGAGTTGTTCACGCATGTCCTCCACTCTCAGCCTGCTGCTCAGCGGCGCCGGCACGGGCCTGCTGGCCGGCGGCGCCTCCTGCGCCGCCGTTCAAGGCGGCCTGCTCGCCGGAGCCGTGTCCCGCCGCACCCCGACCAACCCCGCCGCACCCCGGCAAGCCGCCGAACCGCTCGCCCCAGTGGGCGCCTTCCTCGTCGGCAAGCTGCTCTCCCACACCGCCCTCGGCCTCCTGCTGGGAATCTTCGGATCCGCGCTCCAGCCCAGCCCCCGCACTCGGGCGATCCTGCTGATCGCGGCAGGGGTGCTGATGGTGTTCTTCGCCCTGGATCTCCTGGGCTTCAAGGCGGTGTCGCGTCTGGTGCCCCGTCCGCCGGCATCCTTCGGGCGGCTCGTACGAGGCCGTACCAAGTCGTCCTCGCGGCTCGCTCCTGCGGCCCTCGGGTTCGCCACCGTGCTCATCCCGTGCGGGGTGACGCTGTCCGTCGAGCTGATCGCGGTCACGACCGGCTCAGCGGTGGCGGGCGCGGCCGTCATGGCCGGGTTCGTCATCGGTACCGCCCCACTGTTCACGCTCATCGGATACGTCTTCCGCCGTGCCAGCCGGGACATTTCCGGTTATCTGGCCGGCGTCACCGGAATCGTCGTGGCGGCCATCGCCGTCTGGACCATCTCTTCGGGACTGCAGGCAGGCGGCTGGCTCCCCACCGCCACCGGCAGCGCCCCGGTCGCTGTACCCGCCTCCCCCCAGGCCGCTCCCGAGACGGACGCACCACAGGGACCGGTCACCCTCGACGACGCCGGCAAGCAGACCATCGTCCTGACCGTCACCGACTTCTACGTCCCCACCGCCTTCACCGCGAAGGCGCACGTGCCCACCACCCTCGTCCTCCGAGGTGCCGACGCCGGAGGCTGCGCCCGCGCCTTCACCATCCCCGAACTCGGCATCGAGGAGATCGTCAAGAAGAACGGCGACACCCGCATCAACCTCGGAGCCCGCAAGCCCGGCAAGCTCCTCTTCTCCTGCGCCATGGGCATGCAAGGCGGCACCATCGATTTCCAGGGAGGCCAGGCGTGAGCTGGCTGCGCCGCCGCAAAACCACCCAGGTCGACCATGAGGCCGCCGACCCCGGCACGATCCTCCTCCGTATCGAGGGCATGCACTGCTCCAGCTGCGTACTCCTCATCGATGAAGAGCTCGAGGAGCTTCCCGGCGTGCGCTCCGCCCGCACATCCCTGCGGGCCGCCCGCACGGTGGTCCAGCTCGATGACCCGGGTGCCGCGCACACGGGCGAGCTGATCGCAGCCGTGGAGCGGGTCGGCTACCGAGCCACCCCGGTCAACTGAAGAAGACCTCTCGCCATATACCCCCAGGGGGTATATGGTCTGAGGTGTGGGGCCACGGGGGCCCACACGGGACGAGGCGAGGAAGAGGCGAGAGAAATGGACCACTCCGCTCACCACACGGAAGCGTCCGCGCACGAGCACGCAACCCACGCGGGCCACGTCCACGACGCCGGACATGCGCACCACGCGGGGCACGTGCACGCCGACGGAGGAACCACTTGGTCGATGGCCGTGAAGGCGACCCTGCACTGCCTGACCGGCTGCGCCATCGGCGAGATCCTCGGTATGGTCATCGGCACCGCCCTCGCCTGGGGCAACGCCCCGACCATGGTCCTGGCGATCGCGCTCGCCTTCTTCTTCGGCTACTCCTTCACCCTCTACGCCGTCCGCAAGGCCGGCCTCGGCTGGAAGGCGGCGATCAAGGTCGCCCTGGCCGCCGACACTGTCTCCATTGCCGTCATGGAAGCCGTCGACAACGGAATCATCGCCCTCATCCCGGACGCGATGGACGCCCACCTGAGCGAAGGCCTGTTCTGGTACGCGCTCCTCGGCGGCTTCGTGATCGCCTTCCTGATCACCACCCCGGTCAACAAGTGGATGATCGGCCGCGGCAAGGGCCATGCCGTAGTCCACGCCTACCACTGACACGATCGGCCGTATGCGGGCCCTTGCCCGAGCCCCGGCTCAGGCGAGGGCCTGCACTGCGTAAAGGCCGCCCACGCCCGCGGCGAGACCGCCCAGCAGCAGTCGTAGCGCGGTTTCGGGAAGCCGTGGCTGCAGGTGCGCTCCCACGTAGCCGCCGACCAGCCCGCCGAGGCCACAGGCCAGACCCAGCAGCCAGTACGGAGCGATGGCGCCCATGCCCGTGAGCGACAGGAGCGCGTAAGTGCAAGCTCCGGCGACGGACGTGACGAACGTCGAGGCCAACGCCGCAGGTGCGACCAGAGCGACCGGCACCCCACGGCCGACCAGGATTGGCCCGATCAGTGACCCGCCGCCGATCCCGTACACGCCGCCGACGATCCCCACACCCAGTGCCAGCGCGACCAGCACCTGCGGCGCAGCCTCGGCCTCGGCGGTCACTCTTCGAACGGGCCGGAGGGTTCGCCAGCACAGCCACAGGCCGAGGGGCAGCAGGAAGAGCGCGACGAGGACCCGGAAGACGGTCGGGCCCGGCACGGCGAAGACGCGGATCACTGCCCCGACCACCACCCCGGGCAGCGTGCCCACCACCAGCAGCCGAACCAGCGGGGTACGCAAGGCCCCACTGCGCCGGTAGCGCAGCAGAGCGCCCGGGCCGGCCACGACGTTGTACAGCAGATTCGTCGGAGTCACCGCCGGGCTGGGCACTCCGAACACGCTCAGCTGCACCGGCAGCAGGAACACCGCTCCCGACACACCCACCGGCGCCGTCACCACCGCTATCAACAGCCCCGCCGCGACGCCGGCCAGGCACGTCCACCACTCCATTGCTTTCCCCCACGTATCAGGCACGTGGCTGCCGGAGGACCGCCGGCAGCTCAGGAGCGGTGTCCGCTGGCTGGCTTCCTCCGGGAGGTGGAGCGCTTCCGGAAGGGCAACTACGCCGACCCCGCCCGCATTCACGGCACCACCATGCCACGCGAATCAGGACCCACCGTGGGCCGCACCGGGGATCACAGGGCGCGTCTGAGCACAGCCCAACTTCCCCAGCCCGCGTCGGCGTAGGTGGCGTGCCAGCGGCCTGGCAGTGCCGTCGTGACCTCCTCGGGCGACAGGTATAGCGGTCCGTCCTCGCCGAGTTGATTGATCCACAGCAACACCCCGCCGGGAGCCAGGACTCGTAGCGTCTCGGAGGGGAACAGGAGCATGTCGATAGCCGCGACCGCCGCTACGGATCCTCGCGCGAGCGGGAGCCGACTCGCGTCGGCCCGTACCCGGCACGGAGAGCGGCCTTCGGCGCGTCGCAGCATCTGTTCGGACAGGTCCATGCTGACCACGCTCGGGAAGGCCTCGGCGAGCAGTGCGGTGAACAGGCCGGTTCCGGAGCCGAGTTCCAGGCAGGGCCCAGAGGGGAAGGGGCCTCCCCGTGTCAGCGCGTCACGTAGCGGATCGTCCCGCCCTGTCGCGCGGGGGGTGTCCCAGTCCGCAGCGAGTTCATCGAACTGCCCACTGATGAACTGGGCCGTCTCAGCGGTCCAGGGACGCCGGCCGGCGGCGAGGTCCCGTGCAAAGGCGCGGAAGACGGATGCCATGCTCGGCGGCGGTATGGGCTTGTCATCCGGGCAGGGCATCACGCGAGGCAGGGGAGTGGTCATGAGCTCAAGTCGAGCACAGGCTGAGTGCGTTGGGGATCGTTCCGGGGGTGGAGCGCCTGCTCCTCCCCCTGCTGTACTGCGGACGGGGTCAGCACGACTCGGAATACTGCGCTGGCGAGCGTTATGACGACTTCCCGCCGCCGCAGGGGGCTCCCGGCTCGGGAGTCTGCGGCCCCTGGACGTACTGCTCGAAGAACTGCGCTACGCGTGAGTCGGAGACATCGTTCACGTTCAGCTGGTGGCCCCAGGCCGTGAGCGTGATCGGTGCCGTCTGGCCGGGGTGGGGACTCATGAGCGTGTACGGCGTCTTCGAGACACGTTCGGTCAAGGTCTTTACGTCGGCGGCACGTGCCTTGTCCGTGTACGTGACCCACACGGCGCCGTGCTCGAGCGAGTGGACCGCGTTCTCGTCGGGCACCGGACTGCCGTAGACGTCGCCTTCGCAGTTCTGCCAGACCGGTTGGTGGTCCCCACCAGCCGGTGGGGTCATGGGGTAGGAGACGTCCGTGGTGACGTGCTCCCGGCCCAATCCCTGCCAGGTCTTCTCGCCGGTGACGGCCTGTACTTGTTCCTGCTCGGAGGAGCTGGAGCCCGAGATGACATAGCCGATGCCTACGCCGGCAGCGGCGACGACCGCTACCGAGACGACGGCAATGGTGATCTTCTTTCGGCGTCCGCGGGCCCGGTCGGCACGCCGCATCTCCTCGACTCGCGCTTGACGCGACCCGGGTTCGCCTCTCGAACTGCTGGAACTCATGTGCTGCGCACCTCCTGGGTGCGATGCACCGGCCGCCGTTGGCGCGGGCGGCTGGGGCACAACGCCTTCATCATGTAGCCGAGGGTGGTCATCCTCCGGGCTTCGGGGTCGAGGCGCCGCTGGCCGTTGAAGCATCCGGTGGGACCTGGTCGGCGTCGAGCGCGGCAGCGCAGTGGGCGGAGCAGAAGTAGTAGGTGCCCGTGCTGGTCGTCCTGTGTTCCACAGCGTTGGCCGGATCCAGGTGCATGCCGCACACGGGGTCCACGACCTCGTGGGCCGACAGGCCCGAGTCCGGATGCCGGTGCTGCCCGCCGCCGGGTGCCTGACGGGGCGCGGATTCCGAAGGGCCGTCGGCCACCTGGTGGTCGGCCGGGGTTTCGACGCGGGGCTGGGTGCGGGCCGGAGCGGTGTGCGGGAGCGGGGTGGTGTGCCAGCGGCGCAGGCGGGAGGAGTTGGTGACGACGGACAGGGAGGACAGCGCCATGGCCGCGGCGGCGATGATCGGGCTGAGGCGTATACCCCACAGGGGGTAGAGGAGGCCAGCGGCGAGGGGGATGCCGACGGCGTTGTAGATCAGGGCGAAGAACAGGTTCTGCCGGATGTTGCGCATGGTGGCGCGGGACAGGCGGATCGCGGTGACGACTCCGGTGAGTGAGCCGGAGATGAGGGTGATGTCGGCGGCTTCGATGGCGACGTCGGTGCCCGTCCCGATCGCGAGGCCGACGTCGGCGGCGGCCAGCGCAGGCGCGTCGTTGATGCCGTCCCCGACCATGCCGACGGTGCGGCCCTCGTCCTGCAGGCGGCGGATCTCGTCCGACTTGTGCTCGGGCAGCACCTCGGCGAGCACGCGGGTGATGCCGACCTGGGCGGCGATCGCGGCGGCCGTGCGGGCGTTGTCGCCGGTGAGCATGACTACGTCGATGCCGAGGTGTTGCAGGGCGGCGATGGCGGCTGCGGAGTCGTCCTTCACGGTGTCGGCGATAGCGAGGACCCCGGCGGGGCGGCCGTCGATCCCGGCGAGGACCGGTGTCTTGCCTTCGGCGGAGAACCGAGTGAGGTGCGGGGCGAGCGTGGTGGTGTCGATGCCGGCGTCCGCCAAGAGCAGCCCAGTTCCGATGAGGACGGTGCGGCCGTCGACTTCGGCCCGAACGCCTTTGCCGGTGACGGAGTCGAAGCCGGTCGCGGCCGGCCAGGTCAGCCCGCGCTCGCGGGCTCCGGTGACGACGGCCTGGGCCAGGGGGTGTTCGCTCACTTCCTCGGCAGCGGCCACCAGTCGCAGCAGCTCGCTCTCGTTGAAGCCGTTTGCGGTGTGGATGTCGGTGAGGACCGGTCGGCCTTCGGTGACGGTGCCGGTCTTGTCGAGTACGACCGTGTCGAGCTTGTGGGCGGTTTCCAGGGCTTCGGCGGAGCGGATGAGGATGCCCGCCTGGGCGCCCTTGCCGGTGCCCACCATCACCGACAGCGGGGTGGCGAGCCCGAGGGCGCAGGGGCAGGCGATGATCAGTACGGCAACCGCGGAGACCAGGGCCAGGGTGAGGGCCGGGGCCGGGCCGACGGTGTACCAGATGGCGAACGTGGCGATCGCGATGGCGATGACGGCAGGCACGAAATAGGCGGAGACCGCATCGGCGAGGCGCTGGATGGGGGCCTTGGACGCCTGCGCGGCCTGGACGAGGCGGATGATCTGGGCGAGCATCGTGTCCGCACCGACCTTGGCCGCCCGTACGCGCAAGGATCCAGTGCCGTTGACGGTGGCGCCGATGACGGTGTCCCCGGACCGTTTGGTCACCGGCATCGGCTCCCCGGTCACCATCGACTCGTCCACAGCCGAGGAGCCGGACAGGACCTCGGCGTCGACGGGAATCTTCTCGCCGGGCCGGATGACGACCACGTCGCCGACCGCTACCTCCTCGACCGGGATCTCGGTCTCTTCGCCGTCCCGTACGACGCGGGCGGTGCGGGCCTGCAGGCCCAGCAGGGCGCGGATGGCCTCACCGGTGCCGGCCTTCGCACGGGCCTCCAGGAGCCGACCGAGCAGGATCAGCGTCAGGATCACGCCGACCGCTTCGAAGTAGACCTCGCGCACGTCCTCAGGCAGGAGGGCGGGCGCGGCGGTGACCAGGAGGCTGAAGCCGTAGGCGGCACTCGTACCGAGGGTGATCAGGGAATTCATATCGGCGGCACGGTGGCGCAGGGTCAGCCAGCCGGTCACGTGGATCGGCCAGCCGGTGTAGAACATCACCGGGGTGATCAGTGCCAGCTGCACCCAGTGGTTCAGCATCCACCCCGGCACCCAGTCGGCCCCGAACAGCTCGTGAGCCATCACGGCGAACAGCACCGGCGCGGTCAGCACCGCCCCGACGGCGACTCGGCGGGTCAGATCCTTGATCTCCGCCCGGCGCTCGGCGACATCCGCCGCCTCCGCCTCGGCCGCCGACCGCTCCACTGCGGTCGGCGGGCCGCCGTCGCGCGCGGTGGCGGTGCTGTGGCCGGACGAAGGTAGCGACGCGGATTCGGGCTGCCCGTCCGGCTCGACGAGCAGCGTGCCGTGGATCATGTTCATGCCGCAGGCGAAGCCGAACGTCCCGGGCCGGTCCGGTGTCAGGCGCACGGTAGTACGCGTGTGGGCGGGCAGCCCGGCGCTGACCTTCAGATCCGGGAAGACGACCCGGGAGGTGCACTCCCCGGATTCCTGCCGGTCGAAGACAATCTCCAGCGGCGTACCCTGGCGGACCTTGATCAGATTCGGGCTGTACCCGCCCCGGACGGTCACGTCCACCCGCTGGAGCCCGCCCTCCAGCCGGGCGGTCCCGGCGCGGCGCGGGCCGAAGAAGTACCAGCCCAGACCGCCGATCAACACAACGGCGGCCACGACGACGGTGACATCGACGGCGCCCATGGGCCCTCGCCTCCCTGCTCGGCATCGTCCCTTCCAGCATGCGCCCACCCCATGCGGCGGTGCGCAGGGACCACCCGGCACCAGCAAGGGACATTCGGCCCCAGCCCTCACTCCCCGGGCGGCCGCATGATGCCAGTAGGCAGACAAGCCCCGTGGTCCGGGCCCCGTGCCCGGGCCGGTCAGGCAGGTGAGTGGTGATGATGTTCTGGTACGACCACGATGTCAGCGGGTGGGGCTGGTTTGCGATGACGGCCAGCATGATCCTGTTCTGGGCGCTGATCATCACGGCGGCGGTACTTCTCTTCAAGGCCTTGAACCGCCCCCACGAGCACACCCACGCCCCACCGCGCCCACACCCGAGTAGATCCTTTGGCCAGCGCCCGGCCCGCGGCGAGGTGGACGAAGACGAGTACCGACGCAGCCTGGCCGCCCTCCGCACCAGCCCGCCGAACGCCCCGTGACCGGCCCGCCCACACCCGGGTGGAGCCGTCGCGCTTGGGGGAGGTCACCGTGAACACCCACCGCAATTGCTGGCTGTACGCCCTAGCCGCCGCGATCGCGTTCGTGGGCGCCCTGGCATTCGGCGTCCCGCTCGGGACGCTGGCCTGGCTCGCGCTCGTCGCCGCCTGCCCGCTGATGATGCTCTTCATGATGCGCGGCATGAGCGACTCCGGCGGCCACGCCGGCCCTGACTCCGCGGACAAGGATCAGCTGGGCGGGCACGACCACCCGACCGGGCCCGGCCGCACCTGAGGCGAGGCTGGCCGAGCCAAGCAGGTGAGCGCGATGACCGCACTGATAGCCGTCCTCGCCGCCGCGCTGATCCTGGCGGGCGTCGTCTACGACACCGCCCGCCTGATCACCCCCGGCGAGTGCCGGATTCCCCCGCTCGCCCGGCTGCGCGGACGGCGGGCAGCCCTGGAGGCTGCCGAGCGCTGGTGTGTGGGCCTTCGCCTGCACGACGGCATCGACGCCGACACGTACCGGCAGCGGATGAGCCTGCTGGCCCGCGGGTACCGCACCGCACCCCGCCGGTCACCAGTCAGGAGCACGTGATGGCAGACGCCGCATACGGCTTGTGGCCGTTGACCGTCTACGCCTGGCCGCACCCCGGCCCCGCCTCCCGCGCCACCTCCGGCGGTCCATGGTCCTAGCAGGACGCCAGCGCCCGCAGGCGAGCGCACCCAGCCCAGAGGCATCCGTGAACGCCATGAACGCTCTCCCCGCCGCCTTCCAGCCGGGAGCCTCATGCTCCGCCCGCTCCCGCCCGGCCGGGCCCAGGCCCTGCCCGGCCACGGTCGCCAGCCGAGTCCTGACCGAACCGCCTTCACGCCGGGCTTCGACGAACCCGCCCCCACAGGAGACACACCATGAACACCATCCGACCCACCGCCCGCCGCGCCGCCCTGACCGGCGCGGCCGCAGCCGCCTCATTCGTCCTGGCCGCCACCGGCAGCATCACCGCCGCTACCGCCGCGACGCCTGCCACGACCGCCGCAACGGTGCGGGCCGTCGCGAACGAGCACAACCAGGCTGACGTCACCTTCGCCCAGCAGATGATCCCCCACCACCGACAGGCCGTCGTCATGGCGCAGATGGTCCGCAGCCACTCCTCCTCCAGCGAGATAAAGGCCCTCGCAACGAGGATCGAGAAGGCCCAGGAAACGGAGATCGATACGATGACGGGCTGGCTGAAGGCGTGGGGCGAGAAGGTGCCCCAGGGCATGGGCGGCATGCAGGACATGCCTGGGATGGGGCAGGACTCCGAACGATGACGCCACGTCCATGCCCGGCATGATGGACGACCAGCAGATGGTGATGCTGGACCACGCTTCGGGCCGGGCCTTCGACACCATGTTCCTGACGATGATGATCGACCACCACGAAGGCGCCATCGACATGGCCAAGAGGGAACTTCGGCAAGGCTCGTACGGCCCCGCCAAGGACCTCGCTGCCGACATCATCAGGACCCAGAGCGTCGAAATCGCCCAGATGCGCGCCATGCTCAAGACCCGGTGAAGGAGCCCGCGGCCACCGTGGACGCCAATGGCGAGCTGCTGTGCGACGCGGACCTGGCGACGACGGAGGACGGTACCTGCAGGTGGTACGCGCGCGGCGGTCCGAGAGGAGTACAGCTTCCTCCCCGACGACGCCTTCCGTGAGGGGCGGGCAGCGGTGGCGCGGCAACTGCTTGGCCTACCGAGGCTGTTCCGCACGTCGTACGGGACGGAGCGCTCGGAGGCGGCGGCGCGGCGGAACCTGGATCGAGAGCTCACCGATCTGGCATGGCTGAACCGCGGCACGGGTGCCGCGGTTCAGCCCGTCTGCGACCGTCTCCGGGTCTTCAGTCGTTGCCGTCGACGTCGGTCCCCACCACAGGGGCGGGCGGATGGTCCCCACCCACCAGTACGGCGACGCCGAGCCGTTGCTGCCTCGCGAACCGCGTCCGGCCGAAGGTATGTCCGTAGGCCGTGATCCGGGCCTGCCAGACGCCCGCCATGGTCGCCGTGAGATCACCCCTGAAGGCGCCCGGCACCTCCTCGTCGAGGGGCACCGTCACCACGACACCGTCGGGGCGCCGTACCTCCGCCTCCACGTCGGCACGGCCCTCGACCGGTCGCCCGAACTCGGCCAGGACGGCGTCGAACCGGATGGTGGCACCCGGTTCCATGCTCGGCTGGGTGACCCGCGAGTTGAGGCGCAGATTGCTCCACGAGGTGACGGCGACGCTGGCGCGGGCCGCGCTTTTCGTCTCTTGCTGGTACAGCAGCTGCACCCCAGCTGACCAGGGAAAACGACTGTCGACGTGGCTCTTTGGCGGGGCCTGGTCCGGATCTTGGTGCGGCGGCGCCCACCCAGGCCAGGTCTCGGATG
The DNA here is from genome assembly GCF_053609185.1 of Streptomyces sp. NPDC054956. Classification (NCBI taxonomy): domain Bacteria; kingdom Bacillati; phylum Actinomycetota; class Actinomycetes; order Kitasatosporales; family Streptomycetaceae; genus Streptomyces; species Streptomyces sp. NPDC054956. The sequence goes on from NZ_JBSGXB010000007.1 coordinate 53,101, forward strand.
CAGTGGGTGTGATTGGGGGCTATCGGGACCGGACGGGCCAGGTGGGCGGGCCGCCCGGATGTCGGCCACGCAGGATCGACGTGCGTTCGCGAGCCTGTGGGAGGGGAGTCGGAAGTCCCGTGCGTCGGCGTCGACCGAGGCGAAGCGGGCCCCACGTCTTCCGCGGCCTCGAATGTGATCGACCGGTTACGGAGTGCATGAATGCTGTGGTAAATGTGGTGATCTTCCGCCGTCGGCCCTGGGCGCGTAGCTCCAACGGCGGGGTGGGGGGTGCACAGTGGCAGTTGAGGCTGAGGCGGCAGAGGACGCAGAGTCTGATGAAGGGTTCGTGCACCCGATCTTCCGCGTGGCACCTGCGGAGGACAGCGGGTCGGACACCCTGGGCAACTACCGGTATCAGGCAGAGGTCGCCGCCCGGATCTGCGTTGCGCTGTTGACACAGGATTCTGTCGAGTCGGTGGCGGCCTCACAACAGGCAAGGGGGGCGCTACCACCCTGAAAGCGATGTGCGGGCCTGACCCGCGTATCACTTTTGGGGTGGACGACATGGCCAGCGCCGTCGCCCAGTACCTCTTGAAAGTTCGATGGAAGCAGCCCTACGCCACCATCCCCAAAGTCCCCCAGGTTTCGCGGCTCGCCGACATCGCGATCCCGGACGGTTTCACCGACTTGGTGAAGCTCTTCTTCGCCGCGCTGCATATCGACGATGAACTGCCGTCCCGCCGGCACATCACTGACGTCAATCTCCAGAGTCTCCTCATTCCTGCGATCGCGACCCTGCAGCGGGAACACGTGGATGCCGAGGCCACCTATCGGGCACTGATCGAGCGAATCGAGCAGTCGAACCGCGACGAGAGCGATCGCGGACAGCTCGCTGTCTACATCGCCGACCCGACGAGGGTCCTGCACAGCGTGCAGATCCAGCAGCGCATCGCGAGGCGCCGGCTGACCAAGGCCACGGTCCTCGACACGTTCGTCTCCAGCCGTTCCATAGTGCCCACCTTCGCCCGCGGCCAGCTGCCGATCGTCGCTCCGGGTGGGGGCAACCTGCGCAAGAAGATGGCCCGCGGGCGTGTTCCGGCGGATGAGGCTGCCCACGCCGAGCGCCTTCGATCAGCCTGGTATGTCGCTTGGTCCCAGCACCGGTCGGGATTGGCGGGAGACACCACGGAGCTGGCCAACGCGAGCTACGAGGTCTTGGACACCGTCTTCGCCTGCCGCGAGCAAGCCGAAGAGGAAGCGTCCGACGGCGCACCCTACGGGCGCCGCATGAACCAGCTGATGACGCGGCTCCTGACACCAGACCTACTTGGTGCCAGGCTTCCGTTTCCCGTCAACGGGCGTCATCTGCGGGGCTTGGCCTACCAGCTCTGTGACGACTGCGACTTCTACTTCTCCGACGTGTTCGACCCCTCTGAGGAGGAGGCGTCGTGACAAGCGCTGGCGACCGTCTGGTGGCGACCACGCGCCTCAGGGACCGGGCCCGTCGACAGGAGCAGTATGAGGCTCATTATCACGAGGCCCGCGTGCTGCTGCTGATCGACCGTTTCACCGGAGTGAAGAAGGGTCTGGAAGGGCTGACCAAACTTGCCAAGCTCGACTTCCTGCTGCGCTACCCGGCCATGCTGGAGCGCCTCCTGGCCGAGGACGGAATTCCGTGGCCCGATGGAGCCCAACCCACCTCCGCTGAACGCCTATCCGTCGAGAGCCGCATGACCCGCTACAAGTACGGGCCCTGGGACCACCGCTACTACACCGTCCTGGGGTCCCTAGCTGCCCGCGACCTGATCTCCTACAGCGGGACTGACCGGGCCGAGTTCCGCATCACAGCGTCCGGCGCGGTCGCCGCGGCAATGCTGGCAGAAACGGACGAGTGGTCCGTGGTGGCGAAACGCATCACTCTCCTCAAGAAGCACTTCAACAAGTCAGGTACGACGCTGAAGACCCTTATCTACGACCGTCTGCCGGACGCGGTCGACAGGCCCTGGCGGACGGAGATCTGAAATGGCAATCCACCTTCGCTTCCGCTCCCTCACCGTCACCACCGCCGACGCCGAGAAGACCTACCGCTTCGACGGGCCGGCCACCGTCGTAAGCGGTCCCAGTGGCACCGGTAAGTCCAGCCTCCTGATGCTGCTCAAGCACGTGGTGGTTGGCAAAGCCGTACTGACCCCGGCCGTCCGCGATCACGTCATCTCTGCCCGTGCCGAGGTCTTCATCGGCGAGCAGCACGTGATCCTCAAGAGGACCGTGAACGACGCCCGCTCCGGCAAGGTCGATGTCCTGGACCCAGGGACCCTGACCACTCGCAACACCTACGCCGTACAAGCGGACGGTGACCTGCCACCCTTGTCGGACTACCTTCTGGCGGCCCTCGACTTCCCCCGCGAGACGATCCCCTCCAGTCGGGACGGCAAAGCAACAACGCGGGATCTCACGTTCACCGACCTCTTCGCCTACGTGTACCGGGAAGCCCGCAACATTGACCGCGAAGTCGTGGGACACCTCGACACATGGTTCAAGACCAAACGCACCGCCCTCTTCAAGCTGATGTTCGCGCTCACCGACAGCACCGTGCTGGAACTCAGCCGGAAGCTGGGCGAGCTCAAGGAGGAGCTCCGCAAGAAGACGGACGAATACGAGAACGTCAAGAACTTCCTCGGTGCGACTGACCCCCGCACAGAGGACCAACTGCGGGCCGAGCTCACCAGCCTGCGGGACATGCTGCAGCGAGCCGATGCAGCGCTGGCATCCCTGCGCCATGGACTGGAGGAGAGCACCGCAGCCGACGCCGTCCTCCGCCAAGACCTGCGTGCGGCAGTGGACAGTGCCCGCGACGCCGCGCAGGACGTCCTTGCGGCACAAGAGCTCGTGGAGGCCCGCGCCGCGGTCGTCGCCCAGGTCGAGCTCGACCTGGCCCGACTCGACCGCTCCACTACCGCCATTGAGAAGCTGTCACCCTTCGACTTCGTTGTCTGCCCACGTTGCATGCAGCGCCTCAGCACCCGCCCCGTACCCGAGGACCACTGCGTGGTCTGCCTTCAGGACGACCCACACGACCAAGACGTCGATCCTGCCGCTATCGCACAGACCCGAAGGAACCTTGACCTTCAGCTTCAGGACGCCCGAGCCGTGTTCGAAGCCGATAGCGCTGTCCTGGAAGCCGCACAACAACGAGCCCAGCAAACCGACTTCCTCACCCACAGTCTGCGCCGTCAACTCGACGCACAGACCCGCGACCTCGTGGCACCCCGCTTCGACGCCATCGCAGACGCCAGTGCCCGCGCGGCCTCCCTTAGGGCAGCCATCGACTCCGTGACCCAGCTACGAGACTCGTGGACACGGGCACACGCGATCGCACGAGATGTCCGAGCCATCAAAGAGCAGCGAACCCGCACAACCGCTGAGAAGAAGGCCCGCACAACCGAACTCGCCGCATGGCAAACCCTCGTGAGCGACCTTGGCCGAGACTTCAACACGATGATCTCTCAGCTGCGCCCTGCACCGTGGATCCACTCCGCGACCATCGACCCGTCGTCCTATCTGCCTGTCGTGGACAACGTCTCGTTCGAGAGCCTTCAGGCCGACGGCGGGGGCATCGTGACCTGCATCAACGTCGCCTACAGCCTCTCCCTGCTGGAGTTCGGCATCACACACCCAGACGTCCGAGTGCCGTCGCTGCTGATCATCGACTCGCCTCGAAAGGCGTCCGGGAGCAACCTGGACGACCAGGCGCGCGGGCATCGGACCTACCAGCGCTTTCAAAAACTCGCCGAGGTCCACGGCCCTCAGATCCAGCTGATCATCGCCGACAACGACTCGGCGCCCACCCCAGGCGCAGCTTTCGGCAAGATCGAACTTGACTACGACAATCCTCTCGTCCCAGGCGTAGCCCACCCCGGACCCGAGCACACGCACCGCGCCGAGGACGAGTCCTGATCAGGCTGTTTGGACTGCGTTTTCGGCCATCAGAGACATTTGGCGGTTCCCGGGACATGCGGGACGCAGTCCCGTCATGGACGTTCTGCCTCCACCGCCGCGCCCGCCGGGCTGGGGTGATCCGATCGCCGAGACGCTCGAACTAGCGGGCGCGCGCTGCGTGCTGACCCGGGGGTTCATCTTCGCCGGCGGCGCGTGGGCGCTGGCCTTTCCGGCACCGGGCAGGCTGAAGATCCACGCGGTGATCGAGGGGGTCACCTGGCTGGTGATGGAGGAGATCGGCAAGCCGCTCCTGCTGGAGGCGGGTGACGTCGTGGTGTTCGCGGGCGACCGGCGGTACGTGCTCGCGAGCGATCCGGATCTGACGCCGGTAGAGGCGCTGCCGCTGCTGAAAGCGACGACCGAGCCCTACCACCACACGGGCGCGCCGGGAGTTCGGGAGGCCGTGGCGCTCGGTGGCCACACCGAACTCGAAGCGGTCGGCAAGAACCTGCTCCTCGCCGCTCAGCCACCCGTGATGCACATGCGGGAGTCGACCACCGAGGCCCCTGCCGCCTGCTGGCTCCTCAACAAGGCGTTCCACGAGACGCGGGAGGACCGGGTCAGGGGCCCCCTTCGTGGCCGACAACCTGGCCCGGCTCCTCTTCGTCCAGGTCCTGCGCACCTACCTGGCCGAGGCGCACACGTCTCAGGCCGGGTTGCTGCGAGCCCTGGCCGACGCGCAGATCGCCCCGGCAGCTGCCCGGGACCTGATCACGGCCGCGTTGGCGATGACGTGACAGCGCGAGGTCACGAGTGGGTGAGGCTTTCGTGGTCCCACTGCTCCAGCAGTGTCTCCGCGGGCAGCGCGCTGCCCGCGGGAGCCAGGAGCTGGACCGGCATGTCGTGCGAGGCGCATGCGAACAGTTGCTCGGCGACGAGGTGGGGAACGAGTAGGGCCGTGGTGCCTGCCTTTCGGTTGAAGGCCACCTGGTAGGTGGCGATGACCGATGCCTCCCACAGGGTGAGGGGATCGCGTTCCGGCTCGCTGTGGCGGGTTTGAGGGAGGGCAGGTGCCTTGACGGCCACCAGCTGCCACGGTGCGCTGGCGGGGCGGCCGGCTTCTTCGCGCGCCTGGCGGATCCAGTCGGCGGTGAGCTGGCGGAACGCGGCATGGGCCTCGGGCTTCCCCTTGCGACGACGCCCGAAGGCGTCACTGACGACGGTGTACACCGAGGAATCCTGATCTTCCAGGCCCTGCCAGGACCAGATGGCTCGGCGACTCCACTCGTACCACGCTCGCCGGAAGGTCTTCTCCGCCTCCACTCCCAACCCGGCGAAGCCGGGATCGCCGGAGAACTGCGGCGTGGGCAGGACGCGTACGGCCGCAGCCTCCAGTAGGCGGGCAGGCTGTACGAGGGCCGCGAAGGCCCGACGCTCGGCGTCGAGGACGGCGGTGAGGCGACTCTGTAGCCCGTCGGCCCACGGGGCGAGGAACGGGTACTCGGCTACTGCTTCGTTGCTCCGTGCCAGGTAGGAGTGCAGTCGGCGCCAATGTGAGTGGCGTCCGGAGCGGAAGTTGCGGGCGCGGTCGTAGCGCTCCCGTTCCTCGTCGTGCCCAGTCTCGTCGTCTTCCTCTTCCGCGTCGCTGACGTCATTGGTGGGCGGGTAGTCGCCAGTGGAGAGGGCGATGGCGGAGTCACGCTCGGCCTCGATGTCCTCCTCGTCTTCAGGATCCCTGTCGAGCCAGATGGTGAGAGAGTCCACCTCGCTCACCGCTGCGCCGAGCGGCAGGATGGGGCTGTCCGTGGACAGAGACCACCGGCAGTTCGCACAGAGCCGTTCGACGGCTTCGCCGAACGGAACGTCGATCTGGTTCACGGAGGCGGCAGACCGCAGCGTGCGGCACTCGGGGCTTCCGTGGAGCTTGCCCTTGCCCGTTGCCGAGGCGTGGCAGGTGATGAGGATGTCCCGGGTTGCTCCCAGGGGCACCTCGGGCTTGAAGATCGAACCGAGCATGACGTGGCGGAGCTCACCGGGAGTCGAGGGCATGTCGGCAGGTTATGCGCAGCCACTGACAGGGCGCTGGGTAATCCGTCCCCTCCACTCTGGGGTGAGTTGACGTAACAGGCCAGGCGCGCGGCCGCCGTCACGATGGTCGTGCGGCCATGTTGTGAAAGCGGTGGGGCACGAAGGGCGTGCCCACGCCCACGGCGCGCGCTGCAGAGTCGAGCCGTCCCGCTACGTCATGCCACCACACATGTCAAAGGGTGGTCGCCTGCCGCACTCCGGGCGGGAGTCTGGTCCGTGACTGGTCCGGGAGGCACGACTGAGCGGCTCCGTTCCTCGCTGAGCGTGATGACTCGATGTCGGTGGGTGACGCCCCGGGGCCGACTTCGGGAGGGGAATTTCCCTTCCGGGAGCTCGACTTGGTGCTCTAGAAGAACCCAACTGCCTTCGGGGAATAGCTGCAATAAAGGTTCTTCGTACAGCAGCTGCACCCATGCTGACCAGGTCAAACGGTAGTTGGCGCGGCATTCTGGCGAGGGTTGGTCCGGGAATGGTCCGGATCTTGGTGTGTCTACGCCGCCTCGGGCCATGTCTGTGCTGACGTAGGGAGCATCAGCCCTCATCCCGGACGGGCAGTGCCGCTGCCTCGAATACGGACAGGTGCTGCGTGAGGCAGGGGACCAGGTCCGGATCTTGGTAGCAGCCGGCAGCGGATGCCGCCTGGTAGATGTCGGCCAGGTAGAACTCGCCGAGCGATACGACGCCCCGGAGGCCTTTGAAGAACCTGGCGGTTTCCTCCACCGTCGGCTCGACCATGGTTGACGCTGTGTAGGCGACGCGCCAGAGTTCGGCAGCCTTCGACTGCCAACCACTGACCCCTGTCACCTCAAGCTCGGAGTCGGACAGTCCATGATATATCCGAGCCGACTTGTGCGTCCCCGCGTGACTGGCCGCCCGCACGAGGCGGTGCACGTTGATCTCGGCGTCGAGGAGCTTGTCGATCTGCTCCCTGACCCACTTGCGCTGTATGTCCGTGGGGCCACCGACGATCTTGCCGCCCCATTCTTCATCACCCGGGACCCACGTAGTTGGCCATGCTGAGTTCCATGCGCGGGCGACCGCGTCGTGGTCCATGTCCCGCCGTGCTTCGGCAAAATTGCTCATCCCGAAGTAGGTGGCGTACTGAGCGGCCTGGACGATCAGCTCGGGATCCGTCAGATCGACCTCGGTAAGGCCTGCGAGGCTTTCGCGGAACTCGTCGACCTGTTTGGGGGTCGGGACGTCCTCGCCGTCGCTCAAACCGCAGTGCCACACCGCAAACGCTGCCTCGAGCACCGCTTGACGCATGTCGAGATGGGCGGGCGGCCGGGTGGCACCGACGATCCGCCGGGCTCCTTCCTGTAGGACGCTGACTTTGTTCCACGCAATGCCGCAGCAGTACTTGAACTTGTTGGGGTCGAGGACCTTGTCGTAGCCCATGGCGGTGTCGATGATCTCGCCCCAGACCCAGGCGGGCAGTCCCGCGACTCGAAAGCGTTCGACGCTGGGCTTCCAGTCGCCAGGCAGCTCGATGGCTTTGCGGTCGTCGCCTTCGCCGTAGCCCCAGCGGTTCCACTCCTTCAGGAATGCCGCGCGGTATTCGAGCTTGGGCTTCTCCTGTTCGAGAAGGTTGTGGGCGGCTTGCTGCATGGCGGCGGCCCAACGGAGGGCGTCATCAGCGACGTCTTGGACCAGGGCGCTGTCGACGGTGGCGGAGCTCTTCCCGCTGTTGCAGGGCTCGCAGCTCGTGACGAGGTTGTCGGGGGTGTCCGTGCCGCCAAGCGCAACGGGGGTGACATGGTCGACGCGCAGTGGGACGTCGGGCGCGGAGGCGCCGCAGTATCGGCAGGTGTGGTTGTCCCGGCGGAGGACTTCGTATCGGAGGCGCTTGGAGAGGGCCATGGAGCATTCTCTCTGGCGGTCGAGGGTGTGGTCTAGCCGGAGGTTCGGTGTGCGGTTCTCTGAGCCCAGGAAGCTGTGACTAGTGCCGCGGAGCGTATGAGCAACCGGCCCTTCGTGTAGCCAGAGAGGCCGGCCTCCTCCTGCGCGTCGCAGCCGACAAGGGCGAGGCAGGGGCGGGTCCGGGATTGGTTGGGACCTTGGTGTGCCTGGACCTGGCGGAAATAACTTTCGACCTGCGGGTGTTATCCGTCGGCACGTGCGACAAGGGGGCGTTGAGTCTGAAGCTGTTCTACACGAAGGACGGCGTGACCCAGGTCACGCAGAGGTTGGCCGAAGCTGAGGCCGATGTGCAGAGCCTGGTCGAGGGAGCGATGGAGGCGATGCTCGGAGCGCGATTCCTTGCCTCCGAATACAGCACCGGACCCGCGCACGGTGGACGCATCGACTCGCTGGGGCTCGACGAGAACGGTGCTCCGGTGATCATCGAGTACAAGCGCGCCACCGACCCCGGCGTGCTGTCGCAAGGGCTCTTCTACATGGCCTGGTTGATGGACCACAGCACCGAGTTCCAGACGCTGGTCCGCGAGCGTCTCGGGATGACGGCGGCGTCGCAGATTCTGTGGAGCGCGCCCCGGCTGATCCTGATCGCTGGCGACTTCACCCGCTACGACCTGCATGCTGTGCGGGAGCACCGCCGCTCGATCGACCTGGTCCGCTACCGGCTGTACGGGGAGCACCACATTGGCTTGGAGACCGTCGCCTCGGCGCAGGGCAAGGTGTCGCAGCGCCGCCGACGCCGAAGCGACGATGGGTCTGTACTCGTTCGTCGCGCGAGCGAGGCGATGGCGGACCTGGCGATGGCCGTAGACCAGGTGCTGTTGGGGCTCGGCGGGGACGTGGCGAAGATCGAGCGCCAGACGTACGACGCGTACCGGCGGCTGCACAACTTCGCCTGCGTCACGCGCCGCCAAGACAAGGTCCTCGCGTACCTGAAGGCGGCGCCGACCGCTGTCGATCTTGTGCCGGGATTTACCAGGGACGTGACGGGGCTTGGGCATCACGGCACCGGCGACCTGGAGGTCCAGCTGCGCTCGGACAAAGACCTCGAACGAGCGATGGAGCTGTTCCGGCTGTCCTACGCGGCGGCCTAGGCCGGCGGAGTCGGCGTTTGGTTCGAGGTTTCGGTATTAGGCCTTTCGGTAGGGCGGGCGAGGACGTGGCGGTGGAGTAGTCCATCTTCCGCACGATCCCCGGTTTCGGAAACCGGGGATCGTGCGCTATATATCGCCCAGCGGTGCCGCGCGGGCCTCCTTCCGCGGGGTGCCGGGCCCTCCGAGATGGCCTGGGTGCTCTGCGCCAACATCGAGCGCGCGCACCGCCGAACAGGCACGACGACCCCATGACGGAGCGGGCCCGGTCAGCGGTCTCGGATTTGCTCGATGTGCTGAACTGACCGGTTAGGCAAGGACATCAGGTGAACCCCTTGATGTGCGCCAGCCACTCCTGGAACATCCCGGATGACAACACCCCATCGGGCGGGGTCGCCCGAGCCCGCTGGCCTGGCGGGCCGGTGGGCTACCGGCTGCGGCGGGTGGTGATGAGTTGCCCGTTGTGGAGGCGGTGGTCGAGTTCGAGACCGCTATCGAGCATCGCGAGGACGTCGAGATGGCGGTCGGCCGGCACGGTCGCCACCCAGCTCCGGTCGCGGCCGACACGGATGGTCGGGTGGCGCTCACTGGGCCGTGTGACGTCGACAGGGCCGTCGGGGGCCCCCGGTACCAGCTGGGTTAGCGGAGTGGTGGTGGCGCGTTCGTCGAGGAGCCGGTTGATCGGGTCGGAGGGAGTGCGGACGTAGTCGAGGAGGTCCTGGATTTCGTAGTCGCTCGCCCCGTACTGCTGCGCCCAGCCGTCGATGTGGTGTTGGGCGGTCCACCGCCGGAGGTCGGCCGAGCGGTGCCCGAGACCGGCGGCGTCGCGGCCGAGGAGGTGAGCGATGCGCCGGGAGGTGACGCCGGAGGTGAGCAGGGTCAGGGCCTGTTCGGTGTCGACGCCGTGCCGGATGTGCCAGGCGGTGTGCTGGTTCAGCCTGGGCGCGTCGGGGGAGAGCCCGGGGCTGGTGTTGACCAGGTTGATCAGGGCGCCGACGGTCCAGCTCAGGGCGTGCCCGAAGGCGGTGCTGATGTTGCGTACCGCCTGTTCGAGCGCCCACGCGGCGGGGATATCGGGCTGCCAGAAGCGGGCGAGGTCGGGGATCGCGGTGCCGGAGATCCACTCGCGGAGCGCGGGGGCGATCGGGACGCTCATCTGTGTGCCCCGGGTCTCCTTGTCCTTGAAGCTCCAGGTCTTGGTGACCTCCGGGAGGTGGCGGAGCAGGCGGTCGAAGACCTGGTGCTCGGTGAGGAAGTCGAGGGTGCGCTGCAGCGGCCACTCCCTCGGTTCAGTGCGCCAGTCGCCCCCGGTGGTTCCGGTGGCGTCGTCCACCGTGTGCCGGTTGAGCAGCACGGCCAGGTGCTTCGCGAGCCAGTCGAGGTAGCGGGCCGACCCCAGGCTGGTGCCGGTCCCAGCCCACCGGCCGGCCAGGGCGGGGTCGGTGTTCTCGAACACAGTGGCGACCTGGTCCGAGAGGGTGAGCCACCGGCTGGTGGTCCGCCCGTTGCCGGTCTGGGACAGGGCGAACAGCGAGTCCAGGGCGTCGCGGGGTCCGCCCTGCGGCGCCGGCGAGGCAGCGTGGAGATGCAGGACGAGCCAGACGAACGAGGCGAAGTCCGCGGCGACGCCGTCCGCCAGCGCGAAGACTCCGTCTGCGTCCTGCCGCAGGGTGTCCTCGGCTGCGGCGAGATCGGCCAGGGCCTCGCTGGTCAGCAGCGTGGAGACGACGCTCAACTGCTCCGAGTCGGGGTTGAAGGTGTCGAACTCGGTGGGGCGGGGTGGGTAGGGGCGGGTCAGGAAGATCCAGCCCTCGCTTTCCCGGCCGGCACGCCCGGCGCGGCCGATGGCGTTGAGGAGTTCGGCAGGGGACAGGGCGCGCTGGCCGTCGTAGGTGAGCGGGTCGCCCTCGACCTTGTGGTGGATGATGACGGTGCGCACGGGCAGGTTGACGCCGTCGGTGAGGGTGCTGGTGCTGGCGATCGCCAGGAGATCGTCGCGGCGCAGCGCACCCTCGACGGCGTGCAGGACGTCCTCGGGCAGGGCGCCGTGGTGGTAGGCGACGCCGTGCCGGGTGCAGCGCACCAGCGGGTGCTCCTCGCCGAGGGTGTCGGCGAGGTAGCTGGTCAGGGCCGCGGTCTCGGGCCGCTCGGGTAGGCGGTCGGCGATGGCGAGCGCCGCGTCACGAGCCTCGCGCCTGGTGCCGACGACCATCAGGACGCTGCCGGAGTCGGTGAGCTCCGCAGCGCCAGCGGCGAAGACCTTGTAGTCGGCGATCCCGCCCTGAAGACGGGTCCGGGCGTTCCACCGACCTGCGGAGCCGGCGAAGCGCCGCGTGCCCACCTCGCCGGTGGTCAGCCGGGCGATGGCGGAGGAGGCGGTCGGCCGGACGGCGAGGAGGGTCTCGACCGGCACGGTGGCGAGCACTGGAGAGGGATGCTTCGTTGTCGGCAGCCGCTCTGCCAGCTCGGCTTGCTCAGCCATCAGGTTCGGGTACATGAGGCCGTGCATCCGGCGCGGGCCTCGCCAAGTGTCGGTGAAGTAGACCTCCCGCTCGGGGCGCTGCGGGTCGAGCCACGAGGCGATGTCGCCCTTGTTGCCGACGGCCGCGGACAGCAGCACCAGCCGGATGTCGCTGCGGGCCTGGAGCAGCGCGAGCAGGCTCTCCAACACGAAGCCGCGCCTGCCCTGGCCCAGGTGGTGAGCCTCGTCGACGACGACCAGCCCGACGTCGGCCAGCGCCTCGCCGGGGTTGTTGCGGATCATGTGCATGAGCCGCTCGGGGGTGACGATCTCCACGTCCCCACCGCCCGACTCGGCTGACGAGGCCCAGGTGCCTAGTGGGAACTCCGGCTGCTCCGCAGCCAGGCGCCGCCCGAGCACCCGCAGTCGGCCTCGCAGCGCCGAGCGCATCTCCCGCCCGAGACTACGCATCGGCGACACGTACACCACGCGCCCGGGGCGCTGCGCCAGGTGTGAGCAGATCACCAGCTGGGCCATAAGCGTCTTGCCTGCACTGGTCGGCACGCTGATCAGGCTGCGTGACGTCGCCGGATCGAGTGGGTTTCCGCGCTCCAACTTCAGGAGCTGGCGCTGCGGCGGCCAGAGCGTCATCACCGGCGGCCTCGACAGCGCGAAGCTCCGCGCCACTGCCGGGGGAGTCCCCGGGGGGAGTAGCCGGTAGAGGCTGCTGGCCGACATCTCCCCGCTCAGCTGGAACAGGTGCGCGGCGACCCACCGCGCCAGCCGGTCACCCCGGCCGGCCGTCTCCGTCATCACGTCCAGTAGCAGCCGCTGTGCGGCCAGCAGATCCTGCTCCTCGCCGAACCCCAGGAACTGGTACAGATGGAAGACCGCCTCCACGACGGCCTCTGCCGGCCCGTACATGGTCCCGGTCAGGGACTCGCGGCGCATCACTGCCCGCACCCCGCGCAGCTGCCGCCGCCACGCCCGCAGCGCCCGGCCCAGCTCCGGCCGGTCGAAGCCGAGAAAGACCACGCCGGCCTCCACAGCCAGGGTGCCGATGTGCAGGCGGAGTTCACCGATGTGGTCGATGAGAGGACGGGCCTGTCGGTAGACGGCGGTGGCGTTCGGGTCCTGCTCGCTGCGCCGGTATCCGGCCTGCGCGGCGAAGGCGATCTGGAGCCGTTCGACCGCCGGTCGCCGTTCGTCGCCCAGGGCGAGGTCCATTAGGTGCGCGCTGGTGGCGAAGGCCTGCCGCACGCGTACCGCGTCGTAGCCGGGAGTATCCGGGTCGAGTGCGGCGAGGCCGTGCAGAAACCACGCGGTGGCGAGCGTCTCGTCCTCGATCTCCCGCTCACCGCGGAACGCCGCGACCTCCAACTCGGTCATCGCCGCTAGCAGGTCGTCCGCGCGGGGCAGCACCCCGCCCACCCGGTACTCGCCGAGCGCGGACGCGAGCACCTCCGGGTCTAGAGTGCGCTCCACACGTACCTCCTTACGGTCTTGGCGAAGTCCTCAAGATCATCGATCGCCACCACCAGGCCCTGCAGCGCTCCCACGTGGGTATGGGTGGTGAAGTGCAGGTGGGAGCGTTCGAAGGCCGTATCCGGAGTGTCCGCGGCATTGATGGCTACGCTGACCCCGCCGCTTCCCGACCCCTTCGCGTCCACCCACTGCCGCGCCATCGAAGCGACGAATACCCGGGTGTCGGGGGCGAGCTCCCGCCCTCCCCACGAGATCTGACCCAAGTACCGCGCGCCCCAGGTATTCAGCTGCTGCCATGCCTTGCGGATGGTGTCGCTCGGCTTCGTCTTCTCCGCGGTGAACTTCTTCATCTCCCACAAGCGAAAGACGAACCCCAGCTCGCTGCCGGGCATGCGGTGGATCACCAGCCCGTCGGGCCCGCTGTCGGTTACCGTCGACGACGGCGGGTCCAGGATTTCCACGCTGCGCCCGGGTTCAGGGGGAAGGTCGCGGGTGGTGAGGTACCAGAGCCACTCGCCCACGTAGCCGGTAACACCAGTATCGTCGTTGGCCTCGAACACGGGACCCGCGTATAGAAGGACGTGCGCACGGTCGGGGCCGGTCAAAGTGGTGCCGGCCAGGACGTTGTCGCGCCAGAGCCGGTAGGCATGATCGTCCAGGTCGGTGCGGGCCCGCATCATCTCGTCCGCGATGATCCAGGCAGCCGCGGCGCGGCCCTCGGGCTCCTGGCCGATGGTCACCACCAGGTCCCATGGGCACAACTGCCCATGGCCGCGGCTTTCCCTCTGGGTGAGATCGACCAGGCGGCCGCCGACGGCCAGGGCGTGCTCCATCGCCTGCTGCGCAGGTATCGACACCCGTCCCACCTCCCGCTTTTATTCTGCGCCGGGACCTGGGGGGCCGACACCGGCCACCCTATCGAGCGGGAAGATCGCCGCGCAGCCTCCTGCGGCGAAATCGTCGAGTGGCTCACCGAATGCACCGTCCTGCCCGTTTCGCTCGCGATCTCCGGTGCCAATGAGCAAGACGGCCAGTCCTGATTCCGCTCGTCGAGGCGATCCCGTCGATCCGCTGGCGCGCCTGCGGCCCTTGTCGGGTTGGCATCGCGGGCAGATTCTGTGCCGGTGGAGACATGGGTCTCACCGTCGCGAAGGGCCGCCCGCTGAAGGACCTCCCGGGCACACGACTATCGGTGACCGCTCGCATCAACGCCCCGCTCAGCACCGGGAGATCGCCTAATCGCATTGGCTGCCGACGAAGGCACGGGGTCCCGGGGCGAAGTCAGCGCCCGATCGCGAACGGTGGAAGCGGCGCGCTCCTTACAGCGACGCAGGACCTGAAAGCGCCTCGTCCGCTTCACGACATAGGACGCGGCTTTACGGAACGGCCGTAGCCCGGCAGGGCGGCAGGGAAACCGTCGGGTCGCCCAGCAGGACCAGGCTTTGGCGGTCGAGCGCGGCGAGGCGGATGCGTCGCATCTCATCAAGGACCCCGGTGTCGGCGTCGTCGTTGAGCCGTGCCTGCAGTGTGAACCACTTGTAGTACAGCTGGCCGACGTCTGCCCGGTAGTCCGCGAACGCATGGGCGAGCGGTACACCGTCGTACAGCTTGCTGGACAGGGCGTTGACGATCCGTCCGCCGAGGATCTGGCCGGTCGATTTCACCTGCAGCGTCCAGCTGAAGGTCGGCTCGACATGACCCAGCACGGCCCGGACCGGGTTCTTCCGGCCCAGTACCTCCAGTGCCGCCGGAGCCACGACCGGACCGCATTGGGCCACGGCTTCGACCGTGGCCGCGGCGGGCCACTGTGGTTCCAGGAGCGCGGTGTACAGACTGGCGCCCGCGCCGCCCGCGGAGCAGCAGGCTTGGGCGAACCAGATGCACCCGCCGGGCAGGTCCGCGGAGAGCTGTTCCACCGTGACCGGAACACGGTTCTGGTCGACTGGCAGGCCCAAAGTGGCCCGCAGCGCGTCCGGGTCGTCGAAGGGCTCCACGAGCCCGTGGCTGGAAGTGACCACGAGGCCTGGGCGGGTCGTCCCCAGCGCTTGGGAAAGGGCGCTGCCGGTGGCCTGGGGACCCACGATCTCCTGGAAGCCGGCGAGCGGAGGCGGGCTCAGCGCCTTCGCTAGCGGATGGCTGATCACGGTCCGCATCAAGCGCGTCATGACATCGCCGCAGTCGACGGTCCACACAAGGGCCTGGTCGGGCACGGCCTCAGCACCCTCCCAGTCTGTGATCAGGGCGTGGACGTAGCGGTCCAGGGCATCGCCTTCGAGGGGGATGCGGCCGACGGCGTGCCGCGTCCCGAGCGAGTACTGCACGGACCACGGGATGGCTTCCGGGCCGCCGATGATGGCCACGTACTTGGGAAGGCAGTCATTGGCCACGCCGAAGTCGGAGAGCCCGATGGCCGGGTCGTTGAAGGGGGAGCCGTCCGCGTAGTAGCGGCGGAGGTGGTCATCGCCCAGGCCGGCGTCGGGGCTCCAGCGCAGGACCACGCTTCCTTCCCGGGCGGCGAGCAGGTCCTGCACGGGCCCCGGGGCATCCGCGCCTGCAGCCTTCTGCGCATCGGTGAACCGGTCGCTCTCGTCGTCCCGGAGGAGGACCCCGTACCCCACCTTGGGGTCCCGCCAGGCCGTCATGGGCGGGTCGGGACCGAACTCCAAGACCTGCTGTTCCTGCGGCATACCGTCCTGCCCCTCGCCCCACCAGGGGGCCTGCGCGCCCAGTTGTCCGTGTGCCTCCTCTGTGCCGGTCCATGCGTTGAGGCGGATTTCGGACGGCATGGGGGTGGGCGTGTTCATGGCTCCGCGGCGATGCGCGCCTGGGTCTGCGCAATCCGCGTCTCCACGTAGTCCCTCACCCGGGGTGGGGTGGTGTCCGGGAGGCTGTCGCGGTACTCCTCCCAGAACTTGAGGTAGCCGAGGAATTCGACCTTGCGGAACGAGCCGGGATGCACTCGGAACGGGCTGTGCTGTACGTAGAGCACGGGATAGGTCCACGCATCGGTCCGCTCCGGATCGGACCCGGCGAGCACTTTGCGCGGTGGGGTCAGGGCCGCCGCCCACTCGATCACCGGAACTTCACCGTCTTGGACCGCGGTCAGGATGATGGACACCACCGCCGGGTAGAACGTTTTGCAGAACCGGTCGGCGACGCCGAGGCTCACCGTTCGGCGCATACCGACCGCTGCCGGTATGCCGAGGGAGACCAGTTCATGGGCCAGGGGCCGCGTTTGCACGGCGGCCGCGGTCTGGCAACCGCCCAGGACCACCAGCCACGGCGCACACGCCTTGAGGACGCCCGCGAGGTCCTCCGCCGAAAGCAGGAGTGAGCCTATACCAGCCGGCTTGCCGACCTTCTGCGCAGCGTAGTCCGCCACCGTGGCGAACGAGAACACAGGCTCGTTGGCCCTGATCCCGCCGTGGCCGAGCAGGTGCAGGATGTGCGGTCTGGCCGCCGTGATGCAGCTGGCGAGACCCGGTTCGGTGCCCGGCAGCGCCTGGACGGTGATCACCGGCCGGTCAGCCTGGCCCTCGGCCCGTTGTGCCTCCTCCTCTTCGGCAGCCCTTGCGACTGCCAGCAGTTCCTCCTGCGCGCTGATGATGTGGAGGTGCACCCCGAGCGCTCTCGCGTCACCGGTCCTGGCCGCGTTCAGCAGCCCGGTCAGTTGCGCCGTGCCGTCCCGCCCTGCGGCGGAGAGCACCGCGACGATGCGCAGCGGTGGCACGAAGCCGCAGGGGTCCACGTCCTGCTGGATCCGTGCGATCCGCCCGATGGGCCACCTGCTGAGGGCACAGAATCGTTCCCCGTTATAAAGGTGCTCCCACGGCACCGCGTCGGCAGGGGTGGAGACCATGTGGAAGTAGAGCGGGCTGGCGGTGCCGATCTGCTGGGCAAACGCGTTATCCAGGCCTTTTGCCACCGGTGGGTGCTGTGACATTAGTGCACGGAGGGCCGCTCCGTACTCCGCCAGCGAGGGCGGGCGGTCTGCGGGGACGGCGGGCAGAGTTGTGTACTCCAGCTTGCCGATGTCCGGGATCTTCACCGGGCAGACGGCCAGCTTCATCAGTGTGCGCTTGCCTCGCTGTTCGAAGGCCACGACTGTGCGCATCACTCCTCCTCGGCCTGGAGGTAGTCGTCATCGACTCCGAAGCTGTCGACGTGGAGGTGATCCCGGTAGACCTGGGCCTGGGTGAGCCGGCGCAGTTCACCGAGGGCCTGCGCCATGCCCCGGTCGTACGCCTGCTTCATCGGCGGGGTCTCGCCGGGGACGGCGGCCGCCTCAAGCAACTTTGCGGCCTTCGCCTCTAGATAGCGTTCGGTAGCTGCCACCCAGGTCGGCACGGATGCAGCCGAGGCATAGCGGGCCACTATCTGCTCGTCGTCTGGCACGGCCTGAAAGGCTGGAGTCAGCTCCTGACTGGTAGCGGCGTCACCCATCGAGGTGCGTCCGGTGAGCCAGCCCCGGTCCGGCTGGTCGGGGTCTGGCCACGCTTCCCCGAGCAGGGCGCCCACCCGCCGGGGCTGGAGATGGCAGAAGAGGGAGGAATGTTGGGGGATCGGTTCCGACCCGGACGGGTCGCTGAGGAACGCGTGCGCTTGGGCCAGCGCCTCGCCGCGCCGGTCGTTCCCCAGATCAGTGTAGAACGTCGGGCCGGCCCGGTGCCGCCCCAGCGCATCGGCCAGCAAGCGCGTGGCGGCATCACACGGGTTGTCCTCAGCAGAGCCCACGCACAGCGTCGATGCGCCGACCCTGTCGGCCAGTTGCTGCAGGTCGTTGACGGTCACGTAGGCGCAGTCGTCAGGGTCGGCGGGCCTCCGCGGATCCGGACTCATGGTCAACACCGGCCGACCGCCGTCGTACGCGGCAGGGGCGACCACATACAACGCCCGTACGGCCCTGCTGCCGAGGGCGGAGGTGATCCAGTCCGGCCACAGGAACTCGGTGGGTGCTTCGGCGAGACTGTCTGCCTGAGGAGCCTCGCTCACCGGGAGGTCCCACCCTGCCGGTACCGCATCCGTGACCGGGTACAGGTGTGCTTGGACCTCGTACTTGGGAATCAGCCTGCTCAAACCCTGGTACGTGACTCCGTCCGCGAAGACGTGCGCTTCCACCCCCGGCCCGATCATCCGCTGCAGCATTCCGATGAACTCGGCCACGTAGTGGGGCGCCCAGTGGGTCTCAGGCGCCTGGTCGTGCGGCATCGCGTTTACCACGATGCCTACGCTCCACACCCGCCCCAGGTCGGCGGCCACAGGCAGCAGATCCGGCACCCTGAGCACGGGCCGGTCGATCTGCGGGATGAGCTCACGCTCCCAGGGAACGGCGCCCAGATGGCCGTACGGGGGAACCAGGCGCAGCCACATGCCCCAGGGGCTGCCGGCACGCTGCGCCATGAACGGAACCACGGTGTCCAGCAGTTTGGCCGGCACGCCGGCACCGGTCGTCGGCTCGCTGTCCGCGCTAAGCCCGTACTCGGTGACTGGCAGCCGGACCGGCTCGCCGTAGGTGCGCTCCTCTCCGTCGGGGTAGCCGACCAGCTCGGCGACGACTTCCGGCACGGTGTGCGCGAGGTCGAGCCGGACGCGAAGTATCGACCTGTGCCCTCCGCCGTGGGGTTCCATCGCAAGCTCCGGATTCCGGTGTAGTCCGTCTTCAGTCGCCCCGGGTGAGGTCGTGCAGCGCCCACCAGGTGAAGCGGTTGCTGATCTCGCCGTGCCCGCGAATGGGCACCTCGCCGTCGACCTCGGCTCCTCCCTTCATGGCGATCACCCGCGCTCCTTCGGCCAGCGGGTAGTGCCCCTTGCCGGGGGCCACCGCGTCACATGTGGTCGACTGTCCGTCTAGCCCCAGCGGACCGAAGCCGCCGAGCGCGCCGTACCGGTACGTGTCCCCGACCGCGGCGGTCTCCGGCTGCTCGCCGAGGTTCCTTCCGCGCATCGCGAGGTGGAAGACGTTCGTGAGCGGCTTGTCACTGGAGGAGAACGTGGTCAGGATCGGCTGTTCGACCTTCGCCAGCACGGAGTGGTAGCCGCCTGGCTGCCCTGTCCCCACGACCTTCGGAGCGAGGCACCAGCGATTGACGGCCGGCTGGAGCAGCAGCATCGAGTGCGCCGACCGCCCGGCGGCTGCGGCGTTGAGGGCGGAAAGTACGACGCGGGCTCCGAAAGAGTGGCCGATCAGGTGCAGGCGCACGGGTGGATCGCGGTGCAGGATGCGCTCCACGAGGGGGGCGACGCCTTTGGCGCCGACCACCCCGGCGCGTGCTTTCATCTGCCAGACCGAGGCGACGCGCAGGATGTCCCGCGGATCGTAGCCCACGCCCGCGGGGTCGGGCGGGCCACCCCTGCCTCCGCTGCCCACCGGGCCGAACGAGCTGAGGTCTTCGGGGGGTTCCGGCATCGGCTCGCCGCCGAGCTCGGTCCAGATGTCGAGCAGCCCTGCCACGTCCGGGGGCGCCGACCCGTCGTCCGGGTCAGTCATCGCGCGCAGATTCCGCAGGACGATGGCGGCCACCTTCTCGGCGGTCATCTTGTCCACGGCCGTGCGTCCGTCCACGGCGTCGACAAACGCGCGGTCTTCGTCGGCGTTCATCTCGGCGGTGGCCAGCGCGAGAAGTTCCTCCTGCTCCGCGGCGGCGGGACCATCTGGATCGGGCGGGCCCGCGATCACAGGGCCGGTCTCCCAGGGCATGACGAAGCTGGTCGACGGCCAGATAGCGCCGACCAGCAGTGGCCGGTAGGGGCCGGGGCCGGGGTCGGCAATCCTGAACTCGGCCCGCTGTGCGATGTATCCGGCGGCGAAATTCCGGTAGCGGTCGAGGGCCTTAGCGAAGATGTTGTTCCAGCCGTGGGCGAAGAAGTAGACGTCCGTCGCCTTGGCGAGCCTTTCCTCCACTTCGGCTTCGGCGGCCGGACTGCGGAGCAGGCCGTCCTTTCCGTAACGAAGCAGGTAGAGGTCGACCGAGGCACCACCGCTGATCGGGAGAGTTTGGAACGGACCGGCCATGGCGGTCTCCTGCACGCCAGGCTGCACCCCGTTGCAGCGATCTTGATTCCATGCTCCACCCGACCCGCGAGTAGCACAAGCGGCAACTGGTCCCAAGCCGCCGCCGCGCCCAGGAGCGGTTCTCGAGGGCAGGACCTGCTGACGAAGAAGGCCAACCTGATCGCCACTGGGAAGACTGCTGCGGCTGGCGGGGGCGCTGAAGTACGGGACGCCAAGCCCCCTGATCGTCGGCAAGCTTTCGGCGTCTTGCCAGCAGAACGCGCTAGCCGCCGCGCTGAAGGAGTGCGGGCCATCCGCAGAACGATCTACGCGGCGAAATACCGGCAACCGAACAACGGCGATTCCTTGCATGCCCTGCGCCGCCAGCTCCACTATGCCCAAAACCAAGGTCACCCGCCGTCAGCCCGAGCGGCAGAACGAGCAGGCGTGGTGCTTGGCGGTGGTGACGAACGCGGTGGTCTGCTGGCACGGCGTCTACGCCGGATCCGGCAACGACATGATCAGCGGCGGAAACGGCGCCGACGCCCTCAACGGCGGTCCCGGCACCGACACGTGCTCCGCTGGCCCCGGCGACACCGTCACCACCTGCCCGTAACGAAGACCCGACGTACCCGGGGCGGTCTCGGTGACCGTCCGTCGTGTGCCCGCCCCACTGCCCTGCACCCCGTATTCACAGTGGGGCGGCTCGAGCCCGACGGTGAGCCCGACGGCGAGGCCGACGGAGCTTGCGTGGCCGAACTCGTCGGCGACATCCTGGACGGTTGACCTGCCTCCCAGGAAGGCGGGGGCTGCCGCCGTGGTCGACCAGGGGCCGCAGCGGATTGTCGGCGGTCCGACGAGGTAGCTGATTCGGTATTTCAACGCCCTCTGCCAGTTCTACTGGGCGCGGCGAAACGAGGCCTTCTCCGGGTCCTGTGGCGGGACTGACACAAAGAAGGACGCGGCAGTCATTCGGACGCCCGCCTGAGCGTCGCACTTGGCGAACGGTGCCAACTTGCGTGCGCAGTCACAGGCGTGACAGGGGCTGGGGTTTCGGGGGATACTGGGACTGTTGTGCTGTGGAGGGCTTGACGGACGCGCTGTTCGAGGTCGGTTTGCGGGGCGGGGCCAGGACGGACGGCGACGGTGTAGAGGCTGTAGAACTCCGCGAGTGCCTCGGCTTCGGTCTCGAAGGTCATGGCCACCTGCCGCAGGTGGTCTTCGCCGTGCAGGTGGACATGGCGCCGGACACCGGTGGCGTACGTCCCCACGGCGACGGTGGTCTGGCCGTCGTTGGCGTGCAGGTGGATTATCAGGCGGCCTTCGGCGATGTCGTCGTGAATGCGCTGGGCTTCAGCGCTGACCTCACGTACTTCGTCGCGTGTGCACCAGGGGAAGGGATAGTTGCCCCAGGTCCATTCCGTGTCGATTTCTTCCTGGAGGGCCGTCTCGATCTCGACGGTGAATCCGTATCGACTCAGCTGCTTGGTTGCGGTGTTCGCGTAGTGCGGCTCCTCGTGGTCGATGCGGGCGAGGACCATGGTGTCCGGTCCGATGCTGCGGAAGCCGAGGTCGTACAGGTGAGAGCGGGCGGCGTCGCTCGTGGAGCCGGAGGTCGTGGCGACGACGGCCGGGTGGTGGTCTGGGTGGAGGGCGAAGCGGATGTGAGCGTCGGCGGAGGCATGAGGCATGAGGGGCTTTCGGGCGGGGCGGGAATGGTCATCGGCCTGGCCGGGCTGGGGTTCGTGCGGCGGGGCCGGCGCGGACGGCCGGAGTTCGAGGGGCGGCTGACGGGCGGGATGGAGGCTTCGCGCGGGGGTCGTTGGTGGCGTGGTGCCAGCGGGTCCGGACGGAGGACAGCGCGGAGAGTGCCCGGCGGCTGCCAGTGGCCAGTTGGTGGACGGAGGTTGCCTCGTCCGACGTCAGCGTTGCGATCCGGGCGGCGACCGTGACGGCCTGACTGAGGAGGGCGCGCTGGAGGATCTTCTGACCCCAGTGCTCGGGTGCACCGGCGGGATGGGAGACCAGGTCTAGGACCTCGTCAGGGCCGAACCCCGCGAGAAGCAGGCCGCGTTGCTGGGCTTCCCACAGCAGGGTGATGGGGTCCACGGGCGCCCCTCTGCGGGCGAGGGCCGTCAGGCAGGCGAAGAGAGCGGCGTGCACGGGGACGGTGAAGTCGCTTTCGTGTAGCCAGCGCATCCGCGGCAGATCGTCGGGGCGGGCGGTCGCTGCGGCCAGCAGCATCCGTTCCTCGTCTTCCGCCTCCGCCGACGCCTCGGCTGCCGGGCCGGGTGCCGCCGAGGTTCGGGGCATCGACCCCGGGTGAGAGGGGAAGGCAGTGGCCAGCTCGTCGAGGTAGACGGCGAGCTGGTCGGCGCGGGCCAGTACCGTTCCGGCCGGGTCGGGCCCCGGGGCGCGGGCGGCCTGGGAGAGGAGCCCAGCGTGCCGGCGCAGGAGGCGGCGGGCATGTCCGGAGCGGACCATCTGGGCATAGGCCGGGGCATGGGCGTCTGTGGGGCAGTTGCTGATGAGGATGTGCAGGTAGGCGGCTGTCAGGGCACGGCTCTGGGCGGCGGCGAGGAGCTGGTTCGGCCACACCGGGCTGGTGCGGTGGACCTCGGGCGTGGGCGGGGACACCGTGCGCATCGCCGCGAACAGGCTCCTGTGGGCGGCGCTGGCGAAGTGCTCGGGCTCGAGCGGGCCGATGGTCTTCAGGCGGTCGGGTACCAGGAGCAGGGCGCCGAGCAGGGCCTGCTCGGCGTAGTGGACCACAGGCAGTGGCGGCGGATCGCCGAGGAGATCCTCCTCGGATGCGGCGCGGGCGTGGTCGGCCATCACGCCGCCAGGACGAAGTCGTCGCGGTTGAGCGTGCGTTCCACGTGCGGGGCGATCAAGTGCCCCGCAAGCAGTGGGGGGACGGCGTTGCCGATCTGGGAGAAGCGCTGGCCCTTGGTGCCCTGCCAGGGGTAGGACGCCGGGAAGGATTGCAGGATCCCTGCTTCCTCGGCGGTGATCCGGATGGCCGGCGCAGCTGCGGAGCACAGGACCGTGGTGGAGCGGGTGGTCCAAATGCATTCGTTGGCGCGGTTGCCGAAGAACAAGGTGGCGGCCGGCTCGGTCACGGGGCGGACGGCCGCGTTCGCCTGGCTGTTGCTGCGCAGAACCCAGTCCGGTCCGGCCGTGCAGCGCGGCGACGGCCGGGCCCCTTCCCGGCACCTGCACGGCGAGCCTGACTTGGAGCTCCGGGAGGGTTCCGCGCGGGGCGGGGGACTTTGCCAGGCGCCGCGGTCGCGGGCGTCGGACAGCGTCTTACGGGAGCCGGACGGGAAGGGCTCGGGCCCGCCCCCGGGTCCGCCGCCGGCGCACACAGTGGGCACGGG